>JAMONS010000067.1 GCA_027065555.1 Hyphomicrobiales bacterium
AAGGTTCTTCAAAAGATAGAATAAACAATTTCTATCTTTCCCTTCGTCATACTCGGGCTTGACCCGAGTATCCACAATGCTAACAATATCAACATGTTATGGATCCTCAGGTCATTTTCCGCTCACGCCGCTAGGCTGCCCGAGGATGACGAGAAGGGGGTATTTGGGTTTAACCAGACAGTAGCACCCCTTTTGAAGAGCCTCCTATAGTTAGTACAACTAAAAAAACCTCGCACTTTTTCAAATGCGAGGCTTTATATTATAAGCTATTTTTAGCCCATAAATTTATTTTTGACAAAACCAACAACCAAAGTTAGCAAACCACCGCCAACTAGGCCTGTTGCGCCTTGTCCTGCGAGTGCGCCAATATCAAGACCACTAACCGCAGTTGAAGCATCACCAGCCATTGCAGCACCTTTGCCAATTAGGCCATCAAGTCCGGGTATCATGCCAGCAATAGCTGTGCCACCAAGACCGCCAACAGCGCCAGTAATCATATTGCCTATGCCGCCCATATTAGCGCCTTTGACAAGTTTGCCTATTGCGCCGCCGCCAAGGCCGCCACCAACTAATTGCATTATTAGAGGAAGAATTGCTTCCATTGTTCTATTCCTTAATTTACTCTTGGAAAAACCCCTCCGGCTTCCCTCGCATATTCACTTTAATGTAAATTAAGACAAAATTAAAGTATTATAGAAAAAACCTGTGAAAAAATATAAATCATATTTGTTGCAAAAGTTGGTTTTTAGAAGCAATAATAAGCAAAATTAATAACTTTGGAGCTATAATGCAAAAATTATTGGTGGCGCTAAGCCTAGTACTTTCATTTTTTTCAACTGCAACTATCGCATCAGAAATAAAGCAGTTCAAAGATTGGCAGGTGAAATGCGATAAATATGATACTTGCACCGCTAGCAATTTTATCATTAGTGATGAAAGTATTGGCCCTGATTATGCCCTTTCTCTCTCGCATGGTAAATATGCAAAATTTTGGGAACTCTCGTTAATTGCCTATGCTAAACAACCAGATGATTATTCTAAAATAAAACTCATTATTGATGATGATGAATTTTCCTTTTTTGGAGCAGAAGAATTTGTAGCTTATGGCAAGCTAAATCAATATTATTTTTTAGAAGAAAAATCGCAAGCACTTTTTAATGCAATGCTGCCAGCAAGCAAAGTTAATATGGTTTTCATCAATATAGATGGAAATGAGCAAAAGCTCAACTTCTCACTAAGTGGACTTTCTGCTGCTTTATTATTCATTGATGACAGGCAAGAACTTGTGGGCGCAAAAAAATTATTTGGCGCTATTCCAAGAGATGAAGCATTGGTAAGCACAAGAGAGCCACATAAAATTCCTGATGATTTAATTGATTTGCAAGTTTTAGCTAATAATTGCCAGCCGCTTGATGAATTGGCACATGGAGGCGATATTATGTCATTTCGCCTTGATGCAGATACCAGCTTGCATCTAATTCCATGTTGGGCTGGGGCATATAATTATGGTTATACTGCTTATATGCAAAATGAATATGAAATTGAGCAACTGCTATTTGCTTCTTATATTGATGATCTTGGTTGGACGGGCACAAAATATCTGGTCAATCCATATTTTAATGAACGCTATAATCGCCTTCGTGATTTTTATAAGGGACGAGGAATTGGTGATTGCGGTTCAGTTGGGCTTTGGCAGTGGGATAAATATTCCTTTTCTTTATTGAGATATGAATATAAGGCAAAATGTGGTGGTTATAATGAAGAAAATGACGAGGAAGAGCTCGGCAGTTTTCCTATAATTTACCAAAATGAGCGATATGAATTACCAATTGGCTACTAATCTGTGCCTAAAGTTTGAAATATTTATATTTTATATCTAAATAACTTTCATTATTGGCTTATATATTGTAATTGCACCCCTTAAAGGTGAATAAATTCTATGATGTCAATTATATATCTTATCTTTGGTCTTGTTTTACTAGCAGTATCTGGTGATGCTTTAGTGCGTGGTGCGATTAGTGCTGCTCAACGTATGCACATTCCTACAATCATAACAGGACTAACCATTGTTGCGTTTGGAACGTCTGCACCAGAACTTATTGTTTCTATTGAAGCCGCACTTAATAATGCGCACGGATTAGCTATAGGCAATGTTATTGGCTCAAATATTGCCAATACTTTGTTGGTGCTTGGCGTGCCAGCTATAATAGCAACCTTTGCGCTTAAAGCTGACGGTATTCGCCGCTCAACGGTTTTTCTTATTGCAGTAAGTTTGGTGTTTATTCTTTTCCTTTCCGATGGCTTAGTTTCTCGCTTTGATGGTTTAATATTGTTCACGCTATTAATAATCTACCTTACCTATAGCGGCATAATGGCAACACGGGCACGCAAAGAAACGCTAAGAGAAATTTCTAATGGTGAAATAGTTGCAGATGATGGAGACGAGCCACCACTAACCATGCCTTGGTTGTTAGGCTTTTTAGCATTTGGAATTATTGGCTTAGGAATCGGCGGCAAACTAACTATCACTGGTGCTTTGGGGGTCGCAAATATGTTTGGCGTTGCTGATACAGTAGTTGGTCTCTCAATCGTTGCTTTGGGTACATCTTTGCCAGAACTTGCGGCATCTGTTTCAGCTGCACTACGCAAACAAGCAGGCATGATGGTTGGAAACGTGCTTGGCTCTAGTGTCTTTAATATTCTTGGCATTATTGGCATTACCGCAATGCTTATGCCGCTTAGCGTTCCCATGAGCATTATTAGCCTTGATATGTGGATTATGCTTGGCGTGTTTTTACTTTTGCTGCCGATTGTGTTTTTCACTCGCAAGCTCAATCGCATTGAAGGCTCAATAATGGTAATAGCCTATTTAATTTATATGGGCTTGGTTTTCACAAATACCGCTTAGATTTATTTATCTTTTGCTCTAAGATGCAAAACTATGAGCCAATCATCTGAAATTATCGGCACAAAAGCTATTGCCACTTACGTCAAACACCTGCCCAATTCTGCAGGTGTTTATCGCATGTTAGATGAAAATTCTAATGTGCTTTATGTCGGCAAAGCGCTTAGCCTTAAAAAGCGAGTAAAAAACTATACCTCATTTAAGGGCAATTCAAATCGGATTTGCCGAATGATTTCCGCCACTCGCTCTATGGAATTTGTGCAAACTAATTCTGAAAGTGAGGCGCTACTTCTCGAAGCCAATATGATTAAGCGCTATAAGCCGCAATTTAATGTTTTAATGCGTGATGATAAGGGTTTTCCTTATATTTTAATAACAAATGACCATCAAGCACCAGAGCTTAAAAAACATCGAGGTGTGCGCAATATTGAGGGGCAATATTTTGGCCCCTTTGCTTCAGGAAATGCAGTAAATACAACTATTGATATTTTGCAGCGTGCCTTTTTATTGCGTAATTGCTCAAATTCATATTACGCCAATCGCACTCGACCCTGTTTGCAATATCAAATAAAGCGCTGCTCTGCGCCCTGCACGGGTGAAATTTCACAAGATAATTATGCAAAACTGGCTAATGATGCTTGTGATTTTTTAAGAGGAAAATCTAATAGGATTCAACAAGCATTAGCCAAGCAAATGACAGAAGCAGCGCAGGATCAGGATTATGAGGGGGCGGCGATTTTACGAGATAGAATTTCAGCTTTAGCGCATATTAGAAGCAAAAATGACATGAGCGCTACTCACGTTAATGAGGCGGATATTTTTGCTATTTATAAACAAGCAGGGCAATTTTGTGTGCAGGTGTTTTTCTATCGGGCTTTTCAAAATTGGGGCAATCATGCGTTTTACCCACGTGCTGATGGCTCGCTTAGCGAGAGCGAAGTTCTAAGCGCCTTTATCTCGCAATTTTACGAAAATCGAAACCCGCCAAAATTGCTTTTAATATCGCATGATCTATTAGAAAAACCTCTATTAGAGCAAGCACTCTCAATTAGTTTGGATAGTAAAGTTGCGATTGTTAAACCCAAAAAAGGTGAAAAACACTCGCTTATTTCTAATGCGCTTAATAATGCAAAACAGGCATTGGGGCGAAAACTATCGCACAATTTAGCGCAAAAGAAATTGCTTGAAGGCATGGCAGAGGCCTTTGCTTTAGATAAAACTCCACGCCGCATTGAGGTTTACGATAATTCGCATATTTCTGGCACAAACGCCATTGGCGCAATGATTGTTGCAGGTATTGAGGGTTTTGCCAAAAAACAATATCGCACTTTTAATATTAAATCTGAAGCCATCACTCCAGGCGATGATTTTGGCATGATGAGCGAAGTGCTTTCTCGCCGTTTTGCTCGCTTAGCAAAACAACAAAAACAAGAAATAGAAAAACAACAGAGCGAAAATGCTACTCCTGATTATCCCGATGTGATGTTAATTGATGGCGGTAAGGGGCAATTAAGTGCGGTGGCAAAAAGCCTTAAAGAATATAATTTGCCATCTGAAATTACCCTTATTGCTATTGCTAAGGGCGAGGATAGAAATGCTGGCAAAGAAACATTTTATATGCTCAATAAAAAGCCGATGAAACTTGAGGCTGGCTCGCCAGTGCTATATTTTGTGCAAAGATTGCGTGATGAAGCGCATAGATTTGCCATTGGTACGCATAGAGCAAAACGCAAAAAACAAATGATAAAAAACCCGCTTGATGAAATTTCTGGCATTGGCGCAGCTAGAAAAAAAGCGCTTCTAAATCATTTTGGATCAGCAAAAGCTACTTCTCGTGCTAGCTTTAGTGATCTTAAAAATATTGATGGTATTTCTGCTGCATTAGCCAAAAAAATCCATGATCACTTCAGAAATACTTGACCTTCTTAGCGCAATCTTGTTTCATAAATTATGATAAAAAAATCTGACATTCCTAACTATCTCACCTATTCGCGCATAGTTGCAATTCCACTTATTATTGTTTTGGCACTATGGGGAAATGAAAATTTACGCTGGCTAGCGTTAGTGCTGTTTGCACTTGCTGCCATTACCGATTTTTTTGATGGCTATTTGGCAAGAAAATGGGGCACGACCTCACCGATTGGGCAAATGCTCGACCCGATTGCCGATAAATTATTAGTCGGGGCATTGCTAATTGCCTTTGCATATGACGGTACTTTTTCAAGCATTGACCTCATTCCTGCCATTGCCATTATGATGCGTGAAATATTTATTTCAGGCTTAAGAGAATTTATGGGCAACAAAAAAATTGTGCTTAAAGTTTCTATGCTAGCGAAATATAAAACAACAGTGCAATTAGTTGCGTTAGGGTTATTATTTGCTGAGCCAATGATACCAGCAATAACTCTCTTGAGTGACATTTTACTTTGGCTTGCTGCTATTTTAACGCTAATAACTGGCTGGCAATATTGGCAAGGTGCTCAAGAGAAAATGGAGTAATGATTGTGGTTATTGTGTAAAAAGCAAAAGCCAGCTTATCTTCCAACAATTTCTTTATTCCCTAAAGAAAGCCCCATTTTGTAAAAAATACCCGCTCTGAAATTGCGCCTGTTTATTACTAGGAAAAAACGTGTGCGTTGCCTCAATCTCAATATGATCGCTCATGCCTTTTAGTTTGGTGCTGTCAATGGATACTTTGCCATCGTCAGTATCAGGAATAAGCGCAGATGAAAGCGGATCAATAGTCCTATTCCCTGCAATAATGCCAAGCGGATAATATACCTCGCCAAAGATTTTATTCAACTCTGCCTGCTCAGTAATAAGCTGCTCGCCAGCTGGGCCATAATATTGCTGATAAAAATAATTATCCTTAAGCAAATCAGCAATTTCACTACCATTATTAGGCGGAGCTAACTGCACCACTCTGCCTAAATTTTTGGGACGATATTTATTAAGATAAGCACGAATTAGCAACCCACCCATAGAATGACTAGCAAAATGAACAGGCTTATCTTGGCTAAGCCTATCACTAAGTTCACCATTCATAAATCGAGCCAATTCCTCAAGCCCAAATTCGGTCGAAGGATAATCAAGATTAATAGTGTCATAACCCTGACCCTCAAGATATTGAGCAAGAGGGCGCATATAATCACTATCCCGAGCAATACCATGAAGCACAACAACATAATCACCCCGAGCCTTTTCGCTGATGGTGCTAATTCCAATCAGGGTGAAAAGAACAAAAAGAAAAAGAATTAAAACTAAACGCAAAATAACTGCTTTCGCTGATTGTTATTTGGGGATTTGTTTTATGATATGGAGTTGAGGTGAGTTAGTAAAGTGGCTACTCATATTCTCCTCTCACATCCTGCGAAGGCTATCGCCTCTTACTCCCTCCCCCTTGCGGGGAGGGCTGGGGTGGGGGTTTAGGATAAAAGAGTGGTGGCTGTGTCGTTTATTTGAGTTTGCTTTTATCAGTGAGGCGAAGAACAATCATCTTTTCTCTCCTAAGCTAGAAATCCACCACTGGTGTCATACCGTTGAAAAACGGTATCCAGTAATATTTCAGCGGGCGCAACATGCAGTTTTGAATGATTGATAAAACGGGCAAAGTTAGTGTTCCAATTTCTCAAAAAGATACTAGCAGATAGCGCAAATGGATGCCGTTTTTCAACGGCATGACGGCGGAGGGTTATTGCTGGTAAATGAGAGAATAGCTAAATGTAGCCGAGCAAGTAATTGCAAACTCAATATAACGCTCTAAAGCAAGCAATTACGAGTGATTGCATCAAGCATTAAACTATAAAACGCTAAGCTAAATTACGAAATAAATTCAACCGTTTTCAGGATTTGACAACTATAGCCTCTTACTCCCTCCCCCTTGAGGGGAGGGTTGGGGTGGGGGTTAAGGAAGAAATATTACATTTCCCCTGCTACTCAGCAAGCCTGAAAGATAGGGCGAACGTCGTTGATTGGGTCAATAGGGGTGTTGTTTAGGAAATAGCTTTACCAATATTATCTGACTGACCAAGAATTGATTTATTTGAAAACAGTCCGCATTTGCTTTCAAGCATTTTCTCGATCCAAATAAAGTCAAATTCCCCTTGACTGAAATCAGACTGGCTGATGTAAATATTGAGGCAGTCTATAAATCTATTTTCTCTAGATGCTGCAACAAATGAGCTAATAATTTCAACAAGTATTTCTTTTCTGTTCATATTAAGTCTTGCATGTCCAGCACCTAACAGAGGAATATCAATAGGCAAGAATTCACCTCGCTCTCTAATGTTCACCCACATTCTCGGAAGAGCCAAAACGAATTCTTCAGGACTCAATTTTGCGCTTTTATAAAAATTTAAATGTGCTATTGGTACAAAATATGCCTTTCTATCCTGATTGTTTATGAAAATTGCATCACCTTGAATGAATTTAACTCTTGGTCCGTAAGGTTTTTCGCTTTGGTCAATTTTGATTGAGTTTTGCAGTGTTGAGCATTGATCTGATATTAGGGACTTCAAAGTTGGCAAGTCTGAAAAATATTTCGATGTGTATTGTCCTTGAATGCTACTTGGAGAAATTGTATTATCTTCGATATTTGTGTCAAAAGTAGTTGATACTCCAACAATCAGGGGGTTTTTTGAAGCAAAGATATCGCCTCGTATTATACTGATTTTTATATCTGTATTAGTTATTTGCTTAATTATTTTACTCTTAGGCCAATTTTTATAAATTCCAAATAAAATTGCAAAAATTAATATTACCCACCAGTATGGTCTAACTTCATCGATCCACTTGGCGTCTTTCCAAAAAAATTCTGTGAGCTCAATTGCTGTTGAAAAAACACCAACAGTAGCAAATGAATAACCAACAAAAGAGAGATGCCAAATTGCATTCCAGATGTTTACTCGAAAGTATTTCACAAGCCTAACCTTGTATAAACTGAGTTATTGTAATAAAATGGCCCTGTGTTCGATTTTTGTTCAAGATTTCTGTATTGATTATCCCAGTTACTTAAAGCATACTCAATTATTTTCGAATTAAAACTAGTGTGGATTGCAGTCTGCTCTTTCAAAATAGGAGGGCATCTAAGTGTGTCTAAATGCCTATTACCGTTTAAGTTTACAGCAATAATTGGAATATTGAGGGAAATGGCTTGTTCAATTTCCCAGCGAACAAATTTATACAAATAGCGTGTGTTTTCTCCTATAAGGGAAATAAATATCTTGGAATTAATCAAACGCTCCCGAAGTTTTCGTTTAATTGTTTCCTCAGTGCTTGTATCTCTAGCGGTATTTAAATCATGTGCATTTGTGAAATTAAAAGAAGTATGATCACTTTGCTTCCAAGCAAGCATTAGTCTATAATATTGGATATCGTTATCTCCATCGAATGAGACAAAAACTTTATTTCTATATGCCATTTATTTATTCCGATTTACATTATCAGACTTAGAATTATCTGGGTTATCTCGAGCGTATTCTTTACCGTTAATTTTGACAACATGTGCTCCAGAATGCTCACCACGTTTGATTTCTGCAACTACATTACGGCGGGTACATTTTTTCTGTTTCCAATATCATAGTGATCATTACGTCCACCAAGTCCATCGTTTTTACCAATTATTTTTGTCATAATTTAACTCCGAATCTAAAATTAGTTAGATAATTAGGAACATAATAGAAATAAAAAGGGAACAAACAAGGGGTAAAATACATTTTCAACAGATAAATGTTTTTTTGGATTGTGGCTTTTGCCGAAATGATGAGAGAGAATGACGAAGAGATATTGTTGTTTTCTAACCCCCACCCTCAATCCCTCCCCGCAAGGGGGAGGGAAGCGAGAGATTGTCTGTTTGTTAGGGGAATTCAATTCGATTTAGTGCTTTACAAAATATCCAACTCCATCTCCCGCAACCGCTTAATCTCATCTCTTAACCTTGCAGCCTTCTCAAACTCCAAATTACTCGCCGCATCTCGCATTTCGCTCTCTAGCGCCTTAATCGTAGCGCCAAGATTATCGCCTATATGCACTCTCTCTTTGCCACTCCCGTCTAGCCCCGTAGAAACCGTTACATAATCGCCCTCAGATGTGCTTGAGACAATGTCTTTTATGCCAGATTTTATTGATTTTGGAGTTATGCCATGCTCTTCATTATAGGCGGATTGTTTTTCTCGGCGTCTGTCGGTTTCGCTTAGGGCTCGCTCCATTGAGCCTGTTATTTTATCGGCGTATAATATCACTCGTCCATCTACGTTTCTTGCGGCTCGTCCTATCGTTTGGATTAGCGAGGTTTCAGAGCGCAAAAAGCCCTCTTTGTCAGCGTCTAATATTGCCACTAATGCGCATTCGGGAATGTCTAATCCTTCTCGCAATAAGTTAATTCCAATCAGCACGTCAAATGCTCCTAATCGTAAATCTTTGATAATATCAATGCGCTCTAGCGTATCAATATCGGAATGCATATAGCGCACTCTTATGCCTTGCTCATGCATATATTGCGTTAAATCTTCTGCCATTTTTTTGGTTAGCGTGGTGAGCAAAGTGCGATAGCCTGCTTTGGCGACTTTTCGTACTTCGTCAATCACATCGTCCACTTGCGTTATGGCAGGGCGGATTTCTACTGGTGGATCTATTAGGCCAGTTGGGCGAATAATTTGCTCGACAAATTCACCCTCCGTTTGCCCCATTTCCCATTTTCCCGGAGTTGCAGAAACATAGATAGATTGCGGACGCATGGCGTTCCATTCTTCAAAGCGCAAAGGGCGATTATCCATACAACTTGGTAGGCGAAAACCATATTCGGCAAGCGTTGCCTTGCGACGGAAATCACCTCGATACATTGCACCTAACTGCCCAATAGTTACGTGGCTTTCATCAATAAATATCAGTGCATTATCGGGCAGATATTCAAATAGGGTTGGTGGCGGCTCACCCGGATTACGCCCCGTTAAATAACGAGAATAATTTTCAATACCAGCGCAAACACCAGTTGCCTCAATCATTTCAAGATCAAAAATTGTGCGTTGCTCAAGCCGTTGCGCCTCCAGCAATCTGCCAGCTGCAT
>JAMONS010000068.1 GCA_027065555.1 Hyphomicrobiales bacterium
GGGGGCGGGTGGTAATTTTAATGTTGCCTTAAAGCCATTTGGATAACCAGCCTCAGCAAGTAATGTTTTAGCCTTTTCTAAATCAAGCGGATAAGTATTTACCTTGTCAATAAAATATGGGTGATGGGGAGCAAAATGCGAGCCAATAGGCGTGCCATAACCAAAGACTGCACCTTCAATAATGGCGTTTCTATCAATAGCATGTGCCATTGCTTGACGAACTCTAATATCATTAAATGGTGCTTTTTTATTATTGGTGGCCAAAATAGTTTCGCCCTCAGTTGTGCCAACCAGCACATTAAATCTATCATCTTTTGTAAATATCTCTAAAGCTTCGGGGGCTGGAAACATTGGAAAACCATCAAGATCACCAGCAAGCATTGCGGCAATGGCGGTATTTGGATCTGAAATAAACACAAATGTCGCTTTATCTATACTAACCTTTTCACCAACATAATTTTCATTTGCCTCAAGCACAATTTTTGAGCCCTTATTCCATGAAATAAACTTATATGGCCCTGTGCCTATTGGGTTAGTTTTATTATTATTTGCGCTTTCAGACCCAACAATAATTGCGTCCCCTCGCCCAATATTAAATAGGAAATCACCCGATGGACGTTTTAGCAAAATAGCTACAGAATTAGCGTCAACCGCTCTTATTTCTTCAATTATTTCAAAAATTGCTTTTTGCGCATTAACACTATCATCTCCCATAGCACGCTCAAAGCTAAACGCCACATCATCAGCACCAAATCTAGTGCCATCATGAAATTTAACACCCTTTTTCAAATGAAAAATATAGGTTAGATTGTCGGGTGAAATTTCCCAAGAAGTAGCAAGCGATGGTTGCACGCCGCCATTTTCATCAATGCGAGTTAGCCCCTCAAAAATATTTGCATAAACAACTTCATCAATCGCCGCCGCTGCTCCCGCACTTGGATCAAGATGAGGCGGCTCAAGCACCATGCCCAATTTTATTTCAGTGCTTTGCGCATAAGAATAACTAGTTGAAAGAATAAGAATAGAAAGAATAGCAAATGCTAATTTTTTACTTTTTAATATATAATTTTTGAACATGTTCTGCTCCTAGTGAAAAAGGTTTAACCCCTTATAATCTATTTTGAGAATAATGGGAGTCACATTTTGCAACACTCATATTTTGCATCGCTTATTTGCAAATTATTTAGCTCTCATCTCTCTTGTTAAAAGAATTACGGGAATAATCCCAACAATCATAATGATTAATGAGGCAACGCTTGCTTGCTCAATACGCCCACGAGAAGCGAGATCATGAATATATATAGATAGAGTTTCAATGCCAAACGGGCGCAACATTAGGGTTGCCGATAATTCTTTAAGAGTGTCAATAAAAACCAACAATCCTGCGGCAAGAATTGCAGGGCGCATAAGGGGTAATAATATTTTAGTAAATGTTGCAAATTTTCCTTTGCCATAAAGATAGGCCGCTTTATCTAAATTTGGTGAAATTTTCTCAAACCCGCTACTTATAGTCCCCTCAGCAATAGCCATAAAGCGCACACAATAGGCATAAATAAGAATTATTGCCGAGCCTGAAATTAGCAAGCCAGTTGAAAAACCAAACCAGCTTCGCATATAAAAATCAATAAAATTATCAAAGCGAGCCAGCGGAATAAAAATTCCCAAAGCAATAATAGTTCCCGGGATTGCATAACCAATCGAAGCTAGACGCACTAAGAATTTAATTAATTTACCTTGTTTTATACGAAGGGCATAACTTAGCATTATAGCAATTATCACAGTAATGATTGCCGCTAGGCTTGCCAAACTAATCGAGGTAAGCGTTGCACCCAGCAATGATGGGTCAAACCCTGTTTTTAATGACCTTAGAGCGAAAAAACCTAACACAGACATTGGCACACCAAAGCCAAGCGCAACAGGAAATAGGCAGATAATGAATGCGCCCCATCCTTTTAAACCATAAAGCCTTTGCATACTAAATGGTCCAGCACAGGAGCTTTTTCCAACTTCGCTATATTTTTGCCCACGCCGTGCCAAGCGCTCAATAATAATCAACAATAAAACGATGAATAATAATACTAAAGCAATTTGCGCTGCGCCAGCAAAATCGCCCTGATTTATCCAAATAGAAAAAATAGATAGGGTTAGCGTTTTAACCCCCAAATATTCCATTGCCCCAATATCATTTATAGCCTCCATCATAACTAATATAATACCAAGCGCTAATGCAGGTCTTGCGAGAGGCAGTAAAATTTTTGTTAGGATTTTTTGTTGGCTAGCGCCCAAAACTTGCCCAGCTTCTATTGCCCTTCTGCCTTGCAAATAAAATAGCGCCCTGACTAAAAGATAGACATATGGATAAAGAACCAAAGAGAGAACAAAAATTGCACCGCCCAAAGAGCGAATTTCAGGGAAATAATAATCTCTTGGCGAACTAAAGCCAAAACTCTCACGCAACAGGCTTTGTATTGGGCCCGTAAAACTCAAAAACTCAACAAAGGCATAGGCGCTAATATAGGTAGGAACAGCAAGCGGTAGCACTAATGCCCACGCAAATATTTTCCTAAAAGGGAAATCAAAAAAACTAACAAGCCAAGCACTAAGCGAGCCTATAATGCCAGTTAATATCGCAATACCAATAAGCAATAATATAGTTGTTAGAGTTGCATTTGGTAGAATTGTTGTTGCTATGTGTTTTATAGAATCAAGATTGCCACCAAGCGCAACAATTATTAATGTGAAAATTGGTAGGGCAACTAGTAATGCTACCAACCCTACCATAATCAGATAATAGTCAAATCGAAATAATGACGAGATGGCAGGCAAATTGTGCCACCAATGTTTTTGCCCAACCGTTTTCATTATAATTTAACAATCATATTAATCATCAAAACCAACTTCATCGACCAATCGTGATGCCTGAGTAGCATTGTTGGCAATTATCTCAAGCGATAGATTGTCAGGGAACATTTCACCAAAGCTTTTCACGGTTTTTGAGATTTTTGTCCCCACCAATACTGGATATTCATAGACCTGTTCGGCGTAAATTTCTTGCCCCTTAGCACTTGATAGGAATTCCATGAGTTTTAGAGCATTTTCTTTGTTTGATGCATATTTTGCCATGGCCATTCCTGACAGGTTAACATGCACTCCACGCCCATCATTATTAGGAAATAATACTTTAACCGATGCTTCCCATTTCTTTTGCTCGGGGTTTTCTTGATTGTTACGCATTAGGCCAGCATAATAAGTATAACCAAGCGCAATATCGCATTCTCCTGAATAAACTGCCTTGACTTGTGCCCTATCATTGCCAACTGGAGAGCGAGCAAGATTATTTTTTATACCCTTAAGCCATGCCCTAGCTTCATCAATTCCCTCATGGGCAATGATTGAAGCAATAAGTGCAATATTATAGGCATTTTGCCCAGAGCGTGAGCAAATACGCCCTTTCCATTTTGGCGTTGCAAGTTCTGCATAAGTGATTGAGTTTTGCTCAACTCTATTTTTTGAAGCAAATATAACTCTTGCACGTGTTGTTAGGCCAAACCATTGTCCATCACTATCTCGATATTGCTCAAGAATGTTTTCATTTATGATAGAACTTTGAACCCTTTGTGTTACCTCACCATTTTTCATGCCAATAAGGCGTGAAATATCGGTAGTAAGAATAATATCGGCAGAGGAATTTCTTCCCTCAGCCTTTAGGCGCTCAAGCAAGCCTTTACCTAGATAAAGAACCTTTGTCTCAATGCCAGTTTGCTTAGTAAAAGCCTCAAGCACTGGTGCAATAAGTTCTGGTTGGCGATAGGAGTAGATATTTACAACATCGCTATTTGCGATTGCGGGGGTAAAACTAGAAACCATTCCTAGTCCAATTATAAAAGCGCCCAAACGGCGAATAGCTTTTTTCATTTTCTTTCCTTATCCGAGATTCAAGGTCTCAGGTGGTATTAATGTTTTGACGTGCTTAGAGAGCGCTGTCAAGAACTAAAGCATAATCAATATGTTAGAAGATATTAAGCAATTTAGAACCGTTCTAAATACAAACTAAAATATAGAGAAAAAACAAGCGCTTAATATTTTTAATGTTTACTTTATAGCCATATTAGCAGGAATAATTAATGAGGATAAAGTGCCAATATTATTGGTTTGATCAATTTCTAAGGAAACAGAATTTATTTCTAATAAAGAGCGGGTAAGGGCAAGCCCCATGTTAGAAATGTTTGACCTGCGCGAACCTCTATCTTTATCAATATTTTCATTAAATAATACAAAATTCTTATTATAATCACTTTCACCTGTGCCAGTATCTCGCACATAAATATTTATACTTCCATCGGCTTCACAATTTGCTGAAACTATTATTTGAGAACCAACTGGAGTTTGCTCAATGGCATTTGCCAAAAGATTTAATATTGCTTGCTCTAAAGTTTTTCTATCGGCCATTATTTTTGGTAGTTTTAGTGAAATTGCTGAACGAATAAGAACACGAGAAAAATTGGCATGGGGGCGAATTCTTAATAGGCAAAGTTCTAATAATTTGCCTAAATCAATAGTTTCTAAATTAGTAATATATGCTTGATTGCTTAATAGAGTGTACTCTTCTAACTCACTAATTATTGCTAAAATATCTTGTCCTGATAAGTTGATATCTCTTGCATAATCTATGTAGCGCTGCTGGTCTTTTAAGCCAAAATAACTCGAATTAATAAGTTCAGAAAAACCAATAATAGAGGTCAGTGGCTCTCTTAAGGCGTGACTAATATTTTTAATAATATCAAGATCAATGTTTTTTCTATCATCATTGTCGCTATTTGTTAGCGTGGAATTTATCCTTCTGATTAACCCCAAATATCCCGTTACTATTCCAGCTCTTCCCTCACTAAAAATTAATATTTCAATATTAGGATCAATAGCTTTTAATTTAATAGCTGGTCGTTCAGCAAAAGCAAAACGAGCGGGTTTTTCTAGGAAATTTTGTAATTTTTCTACCTCCCTATCGCCAACCATAAGGCTTAGAGGATATTTTTTTAAGTCATCATCTAAACGATCTAAAATTTTGGGAGTATTTGCGCAATGCTCAATCAAAGTTCCGTTTCTTGATGCACGAAAAACTCCACCTGTCTCAAGCTTTGATAGAGATTTAGCAAATTCAAAAGCTATGTCATTTGGGATGTTATCTTTTGTTTTTTCACTAGTATTTTCCTGCTCAGCTTCTTCATTTTTATTGGCTGAAAGCATTAATGCTGATGAGCCATTCCAAATGATTGATTGTAAACGTGCATCTATTGCAACTTTTTCTCCATCTAGTCGAACAAGATGTGTAACTGGCCCTACGGGTTCATTTTGCTCTTCTGGTTTCACAAAAATGTCGCTAAGCGGAGTTTTTTTCAAACTTGCACTATCTAAATATCCTAACAAATCAGACATAGCCCGATTGCTAAATAAAATCTCAGAATCACGAAAAATAAGTAAAGCGAGTGAAAGACGATTTAATATTTGTTTTTCCTCTGGCATATTAACCAGCGAGCTGCTTTTTACTGTTTTCTTATTACCTATGTTCAAAGAAGTGATATTAGAATTTACATCATTTAAGTTTGGCAAGGTTGAGTTATCTTTTTTTCTATCCCCACCTATTCTATTATTTAACACTCGTGATAATTCAGCAAAATTATATTTAGAATCGTCTTGCCCATCATTTTCATTTATCTGCTGTTTTGCATCTGAAGGATTGGCTTCAAATCCCTCTCCAATAATGCGATAAAGAGTATTTTGCTGTGGGTTATTTATTTCATCTTGAATATCTTCATTTTCACTCTCAGCAAGAGATTTGGGTAATTCTAGATGTGCATTTCGCGCTAAAACCTCATCATCTTGCTCACCCAATGGAGTGAAAAGCTCCTCATCAGCTGCTAATTGATCTAACAGCGAGGTTAGGTCTTTATGAGCGGGGCTCTCTTGTTGTTCATCTGCTTGTTGCACGTCTGATTGCTCAATTCTTTCTTGCTCAAAATTATTTTTAGAAAAGATAAGTAAATTCTCTTGGCGCTCGGACAAAAAGATATTTGTTACATTTTCATCAAAACCGTCTAAAAAATCTATTGCGCTTCTATCAAATAATTCTAACTCGCTTTTTGTCCCCATAATAGGATTGCCAGTTTTATTGAGCAAAATAAACCCGCTATTATCTGCAAACAGACCTTCAACTAACGCTTTATTTTTGACTGTTTTTTGTAAAATTTCTTTTGCAATTCCATCAACACCAACAATTAAAATATATTGCTCACCATCTATTTGCATAGGAATATAAGTGGCGGTAAGTGAGATATTATTTTTACCTGCAATAAAACTTACTCGTGATAAAGATTTACGCCCTATTGAGCCAAGTTCAAACAAATGTTTGATTTGCCCTCTTTTTAGCAGGATATTATTATCAATCTTAAGATTTGAATGGTTTTGGTCAACACCAAAAAGCCTTGCTGCTGGATTGCTCCACAGCAGTTTTTCTCCCTTAATAGAGCAAAACCAAGCAGGTCGACTATCGCCTAAATAAGCAATAATTCCAGCTCCTTGATTGCTTTTTAACCACTCAATACCCATTTTACTCACAAATATTGACTTAATTGTGCCAAAATAGAACAATTTCTAATAAGTCTTAACCTTATCTTAATATATGTTGTTAGGCACTGGGTCTATATCAAGCCGTGATTTGGCTTAAGCAATTAGTTTAATGGTTAAGATGCAAATATTGTTTTTCTCAAACATCACTTTTAGTCTTGTCATAATTGATAAGTAGCCTTATGTATTTGGCGGCTAAACATTGTTTGGCCAAGGGCCGCCTTAGCTCAGTTGGTTAGAGCGCTAGAATGTGGATCTAGAGGTCCCCCGTTCAATTCGGGGAGGCGGTACCACTTTAATATATCTCACGGCGCTCGCAGGGCTTCGCTGTTTATTTATCTCACGCTAATTCGCTATGCTCATGCTCCGATGGGGCGGCGCTAGCGCCGGCGAGCCCAAAGCTCGCTATACTGATAGAGTAAATATTAAATGTTAGTAATTCTTATCTCACAGCTTTTATATATCTCACGCCAGTTCGCTATGCGAACGGCTCCGATAGGGCGGCGCTAACGCCGGCGAGCCCAAAGCTCGCTATACTGATAGATTTAGTATTAAATTTTGTTTTTATTCTTGTCGCCGTTGGTTGCTACATTCTTTCTTGCGTTCACGCCACGCAGGCTGCCCGACCCCGCTTGTCCGCTGTAGCTTTAGCGTAGGTGGAACACCCCCGCCGTTTGTTCTTTTCCCACTCTATATCTCGCTGGGTTGCTTTTTATGCTTGTCGCCGTTTATTCTTTTTCCATGCTGATGACCGCTTGGGCTTATTTCCGCTCACCACCCTACGCTCTTCGAGCTTCGGGAGGCACGCGCCGCTTGGGCTGGTTGGTTACATCACTATTACTTTTGCGCCAACTCTTGCACGATTATATAGATCAATAACATCTTCATTTAATAGACGTATACAGCCAGAGGATACGTTTCTTCCAATAGACCAAACTTCGCTTGTGCCATGCAGGCGATAAAGCGTTGAGCCTATATAAAGCGCTCTTGCGCCAAGTGGGTTGTCTATGCCACCGGGCATATAGGCTGGTAATTCTGGCTGACGCTTTCGCATTTCTACAGGTGGCGTCCAGCCAGGCCATTTTCTTTTTGAAGTTATTCTATGCGTGCCGCTCCAGCCAAAGCCATCACGCCCAACACCAATTCCATAGCGCATGGCTTTGCTATTTCTTAGCACCAAATATAGATATTTTTGGGAACTATCTACAATGATAGTACCAACTCGCTGACTAGTACTATAGGGCACAACTTGGCGAATAAATTTAGGGTTTACTGAGTTTTTTAGCTGTAGCGCTAAACCATTTGTTGGGGTGCTTTTGGTTAAGCTCATACCAACTGGAGGCGGATAATAAATCTTTTTAGCTCCCGCAAATGCTGCACTAGAAAAAGCTAGAACAAGCACAATAATAGAAAATATTTTTAGAAAAGCTCTAAGAACAAACGATAGATTAAACATGACATACTCACAAACTTATTGTCAAAAACCAAAATAGAAAAATTACTATGTTGACTTTAGTGTTACAATAATTGGAAAATATGGCGTGAACAAAGATGGTAAAACTTTTACCAATCAATATGGTTGAGAGAAAGTAAATAGGAATAATGGAACAGTTTGATGAGCAAGAGAATGCGGATAAACCAAGATGTAATTGGGGTAATAGTGATGCGCAATATCGTGCCTATCATGATAATGAATGGGGCTGGCCAGTAGATAATGACATTAGATTATTTGAAAAAGCTTGTCTTGAGGGCTTCCAGTCGGGGCTTTCTTGGCTAACTATTTTGCGAAAAAGAGAAGGTTTTCGCCTCGCCTTTGCAGGGTTTGAATTTGAAAAGATAGCAAAATTTGATAAAAATGATGTCGAAAGATTACTACAAAACGCTGATATAGTGCGCCATCGTGGCAAAATAGAAGCTACAATTAATAATGCCAGCGTTGCTATTAAGCTGGTTGATGAATTTGGCTCATTAGCGAAATATTTTTGGAGTTTTGAGCCAAACCCTAGCGAGCGCCCTAGTGATTATTCTTGGGAAACATTAAAGGCTATGGCGCAAACAGAAAACTCAAAAAACCTTGCAAAAGATCTTAAAAGTCGGGGATGGAAATTTTTTGGTCCAACTACAGCTTATGCCTTCATGCAAGCGATGGGCTTGGTCAATGATCATATTGAAACTTGCTTTTGTCGTGAACAAATTGAAGAGGCTAGAGAAAAATTTGAGCGTCCTTAGTTTGTTTTCTAGCCTAATCCCTCATCTTTATGTTTGCGATATAGGAGATTTCAAACCTATTCTTCTTCCAGCATAATTTTATATGTAGCATGACAAGTTGTGCAATTTGTCAATATAGTGCCAAGCGCTACTGCCACAGTTTGAATATTGCCATCAGTTTTTGCTAGGCCTGCCAATTCATCAAATGCCTTATGCGTATCCATGCCCATTGTCTTAAATTCAAGCGGTAATTTAGCAATTAAAGCTGGTGGTGGGTTTTCATCTCTTAGGCCAACATTTTCGGCCGCTACAACAATAGCTTCCATGTCATTTTCACCAAGTGCTACGGTAATTATTTGCACATTTTCTAAAAATTTACGCATATCACCAAGCATCATATTGCGTTCAGCATCATTAATAATAATCGCCGTGCGCCCATCTTCACTTTTAAGAGTTGAGCCTTTAATCATAAACATATAAATCATTGCACCAATAATAATGATAAGAATAATATTTAATATCCAGCTTAGTTTTTGCATTGTTTTTCTTTATAATTTCAAAATTATCAATATAGTATTATTTGCACATTGCATATGAGTTTGATAGATTAATATATGCACAACACAATTCTTGAACAATGGCAATATAAAGCCACGCAAAATAGCAAAAATATCGTAATACCCGATGGTTGTCGGGATATATTATTTTGGGCAAGCAAAGGACAAGCTCCTCGTTGCACAATCACTTCACTTGATGAAAAAAGCTATTATGCCGCAATTAATGCTGATGATTATTTGCAAGGGTTTAGGCTAAAGGCAGGCACAATAATTAAACAACAGCAATTAATTTCATCATTAAAAGGGCTTGAACATGGGCATGAGGAAATTTCTGATAGGATTGAAAATTTCACTTCCCTATGCCCAAATGTAAAAGAAGCCTTAGCTTGTTTAGCTTCTGATGTAATTAGAATTAGCGAGGCAGCTAAGCTTTTAGGGGTTAGCACACGAACTTTACAAAGATTAGTAAAATCGCAAACAGGGCGCACCCCAGCTGCTTGGTTATCATTGGCTAGGGTTAGAAAAACCGCTAGAATTATAGGGAGTTCGGTTAATCTGGCTCAAAGTGCGATTATATGC
>JAMONS010000069.1 GCA_027065555.1 Hyphomicrobiales bacterium
CAAAAATGAGTAAACTTATTTTAGCACTTCCATCAAAAGGGCGGCTTGAAGAACTTTCAAGAGAGGTTTTTGGCAAGGCTGGTATGCAGATTGAAAGAGCAGGCGGGGCACGCTCTTATGCAGGATCTATGCCTAGCTTGTCCAATGTTATTGTGCGGTTTTTGCCCGCTAGCGAAATTGCTAAAGAGCTTATTAAAGGGTCGATTGATGTTGGTATTACTGGCACAGACCTTATCCATGAAACTATTGAAGATGGTGCTAAATCAGTTGAAATTGCGATAGAGCTTGGTTTTGGCAAGGCTAATGCAGTGATAGCAATTCCTGATGTTTGGATTGATGTAACCCATGTGCGAGATTTGGCAGATGTTGCTTCAGATTTTCGTGAGAAGCATGGCCGCTGGCTTAAAATTGCAACAAAATATATTCACCTCACCAGAGATTTTTTTGCAGCCAACGGCATAGCGCAATATAAAATTGTGCAAAGCGTTGGCGCAACCGAGGCTGCGCCAAGTTCGGGGGCGGCGGATTTGATTGTTGATATAACTTCAACGGGATCGACACTTAAGGCAAACGGATTACGCATATTAGATGATGGGGTAATTCTAAAATCTCAGGCTTGTATAATAGTTTCAAAAACTGCGAAATGGGATAAAGAAAAACAAGAGCTAAAACAAAAGATTGTTGATGCAATTTCTACAATATTATAATGAGAAATTCGTGTTATTCTGTCTTTCATTGCTTCACCTTGCCTTTTTACGTGTCCTCTTGATCTTTACCATAGGTCTTGAGTGGAATGAGAGGCTGTAAGATGCTTCGTAGTTCGATAAACTCACTATCGCTCAGCATGACAAAAGGCAAGTTAGCGTGACAAAAGGCAAGTTAGCGTGAATAATTCTTAGTTATTTTGAAGAGGTTTTTAGATGTTTGAAATAGAATTGCTTGTCCTATTGGGTTTTGTTGGTATGGCGGCTGGTTTTGTTGACGCTATTGCTGGTGGTGGCGGTTTGATTGCTTTGCCGGTTTTATTGTCGGTAGGTGTTTCGCCAGTTGCGGCAATGGCAACCAACAAGATGCAATCTATTATTGGCACTGCAGTTGCCTCTTATACTTATTGGCGCAGGGGTTTTTTAAACCTTAAGACGATTATTCCCGCCATAGCTGCAACTTTTGTTGGCTCGTACCTTGGGGCAAATATAATTAAGCGAATTGATATTTCTGCCCTTATGTTGGTTGTGCCAATTGCACTTATTCTAATTGCGGCATATTTTTTATTTGCTCCAAATTTAAGTGATGAGAATAAAAAAACCCGCTTAAATTTTATGTATTTTGCGCCTGTTCTTGGGTTTGTGGTGGGGTTTTATGATGGTATTTTTGGGCCCGGCACTGGATCTTTTTTTACTATAGGTTTTGTAACTCTTTTTGGTTTTGGGGTGTTAAGAGCAACTGCACATGCCAAAATATTAAACTTTACTTCGAATATTGCGGCGCTTGCTTTGTTTATTCCTGCGGGAGATGTCGTGTGGCCAATTGCACTGGTAATGATGGTAGGGCAGGTTATTGGCGCACGGCTTGGAGCATTGAGCGGAATAAAATTTGGGGCAAAATTTATCAAACCATTGGTGGTGGTTGTTTGCTTGGCAATGGCTTTGAAACTGCTGTTAGAATCTTTGAATTAAAGCTCATTAGAAAAACCCTAAGGGCGTTTGAATTCATCTCTTGCAACCTCAATATCTGCACGACAAAAACAATTCTCAACATGATCGTTAACTAAGCCCATGGCTTGCATAAAAGCGTATGCCGTTGTGGGGCCAAAAAATTTCCAGCCTCGTTTTTTTAGATCTTTTGCTAAGTTTATTGACTGCTCGGTTTTTGCCATTGATTTTAAAACCTCCCAAGTTAATTCACTTGGTCTTTCGCTTGGCTTTGGTTCAAACTGCCAAAAATATTTAGCTAGTGAGCCAAATTCATCAACTAGCTCAAGCGCAATTTTTGCATTGTTTATTGTGGCTTCAATTTTTCCTTTGTGGCGAACAATGCTAGCATTTTGTAATAATTCTTCAACATCACCATCGTCAAATTTTGCTACCTGTACAAAATCAAAGCCAGCAAAAGCTGCTCTAAACGCTTCACGTTTTCTTAAAATCGTTAACCAAGAAAGCCCCGATTGAAACCCTTCAAGACAGGCTTTTTCAAATAGGCGAATATCATTATCTACAGGCCAACCCCATTCTTTATCATGATAAGCTCTATATTGCTCATCGCTATTCCCCCAAGGGCATCTATCCATAATATCTTCCTTTACCTTCTTTAAACCATATAAAAAAATGAAATTTTTACCACACTAATTCACGATATATTGTTCAGTTTAATCTAAATAAGGGGTAAATTAGCTTTAAGGTCAATTCTTTTATTGGTCTCTTTTATGTTGTGCAAATTAGTATGTGAGTATTGCCATGTTTAAAAAATCTAAACCCCAAAAGGGTATCTTTAGCCTGTTTACAAGCCTAGCAATGGCTTCCATAATAAGTACCAGTGTAAGTGCAGGAAATATTTATCCTCCCCCTGCTGGTATGGGCGTTAGCAAACATGTTTCAAATAATTTAACCCTGCATGTAAAAAATAATGTGCCAGCAAGATTTATTCGCCAAGTTGTGCCATATAAAACTAGCCAACCAGTTGGAACAATAATTGTAAATACCTCTCAAAGGCATCTTTATTTGGTGTTAAAAAATGGCTATGCCATGCGTTATGGTATTGGTGTTGGGCGGGTTGGATTTACGTGGAGTGGCACACATAAATTAACCGCAAAGAAAAAATGGCCCGGCTGGACACCGCCAGCTGAAATGCGAAAACGTCAGCCTGAATTGCCAAAATATATGAAAGGTGGAATTGATAATCCACTTGGTGCTAGAGCATTATATATTGGCTCAACCCTATATCGTTTGCATGGAACAACCGAGCCTTGGAGCATTGGCAAAAGTGTATCCTCTGGTTGCATCCGTTTAACCAATCAAGATGTTACAGATCTTTATAATCGTGCAAGAATTGGTGCAAAAATTGTGGTAATTTAGTTTTGGCTAGATTGAGAGCAAATATTTATACATCATAGGGCTTAATAGCTGAACAAATGCCAAGGGTGAAATGCCTCTTTATGTATATTTCTCCTGCCTTGCGCAGAAATGTCAATGCTGGGGTTATAAAAGGGGTTGGATATTTTTAAAATGGTACCGCCTCCCTGAATCGAACAGGGGACCTCTAGATCCACATTCTAGCGCTCTAACCAACTGAGCTAAGGCGGCACAAATTGCATAATGCGTGGCGGAACATAGGGCTAGTTTTGCACCATGACAAGAGCGGATTTAGTGCTTTTAATAAAAAAACCACTAATCTATCAATTTTTATGCGTTAACCATAAATATAATTGCCCTTAAAACCGCTGTGGTTAACCTAGACCGTGTGCAGGTAACAATATATCTTAAAAAAATATGAAGATTTTTTTACTAATGTTTCATATTGGCACAAAATTAGGTTAAGTACTGGTGATTATGGGTAGTGAGTGGATAAAAACTGATGTTGGCAAGCAGGTTGTTGGTCATTTATTTGATAACAGGCCTGTGTGGCTTTATTCATTAGCTGGTGCAGAATTAGTTTGGTGTAATCCAGCAGCACATCTTTTGAATGCAAAGCAAAAAAATAATAACCCAGTTCTTGCCCCGCTTACAACTTCATTAAAAACTCAAGTGGAGCATATATTAAAACTAACTCCTATCGGGCGGTCTAGTTTGGCTAGAGTGCGTTTTGGTAGCAAAAGCGATCAGATTTTTGTGACCTGCTCATGCACCCCGATTAAGTTTGGAAAAGATGAAAAATCTATACTTATTATTGGTGTTGATAAAATTAAAAAACCAATAATGGAGAAATATTCAAACTCACCAAAAATTATGAATAATCTGTTTGAGCCAAATGCTGGTTTTGTTGTTTTAGATGATGAAAAACAGGCAATTATGGGATCAGATGATGAATTGTTAAATTTTAAAAAAGATGGCTTTAATTCATTTAAGCAAAATTTTGGTGAAGTGATAGAATTTCCAATTGCTAAAACTTCCTCAACCATTTTTTTATTGTTAGAGAAAAAAAGCAAAAGTGAGAATTTTCCAATAGCAGAAAAATCTCGCAACTTATCTTCTTTGGTTGAAGGTGAAATAAAGGGTAAAATAGTAAAAACCCAAAAGCTAGAAATAGAACAAGAAAAAATAATAACAGAGGTGAAATTATACAAAGTTATTGGCAAAGGATTTGAAGAGGCCAAAACTATTTCTCACTCAGGAAAAATTTCTAAACAAGCAGCTAATGGACAAAGAAGCGCAAATTATAATTTTGAAGAATTATCTAGAATTTTATTAAAGAAAACATCAAGAGAAGTTGAAGTTCAAGAGGGTGAGTTAGTTGATGCAAAAGAAAATCTGCACAATGAGAAGAGTGAAAAAAGTTTAGAAAAAACAGACAATGACTTGCCTACTTCTTTAGTGCATTTGCCGCAAGAAACTTTGATATTAAATCGCCTTCCGCTTGGCCTTTTGATTTTTAGAGATCAAGAAATTGTTTTTGCAAATAGAGAGATGCTTAAAATAACTGGTTATGATGATTTAACAGACCTAAGAAATTCAGGGCTTGCATCATTATTTCCAGCCTCTAAACCATCTGAAAGTGATCAAGCAATTGGGCCAATCACTCATTTGCAAATGAAAGAAAAAGCGCAAATCGCAGTGAATGCTCGATTGCAGGTTATTACTTGGCAGGGGAAATCATCATTTTTGCTTTCAGCTTATAAAAAAGAAGAAAAACCCCCTCAAGCTAACATAAGTGATGTTGATGCAGTAAAATATGGAGTTCGGGAGTTTGCTTCAAACCTAGCTCAAATTGAAAAAAGTGGTTTTTTTATTACAGATCGATCTGGCATTATAAATAAAATTAATGCCGCTTCAGCTTCGATGTTAAATAAAGGAATTCGCGATCTTGTTGATGTTCCAATCAGTGAAGTTATAAAGTCGGATAATTTGGTGGATTTGCGGTTTTTCTTAGAGCAGGATGCAAAGTCGGCTCATAAAAACCAGCCCTTTGTTTTATTAAAAACACTTGATCCAAATATTGAAATATTACTTTTTACTGAAGGGCGAGCAGGAGTTATTAGCTCTTATTTTGGGATAATTAGAGAAGTAAAAATTAGCCCAATATTGCATAAAAAACATTTTAGTGGAATTGAGCCAGAAATTCTTGAAAATTTAAGTCGCTCAATGCGTCGCCCTTTAAATACAATTATTGGGTTTTCAGAGCTTATTTCGTCACATACATTTGGCTCATCAGGCAATGCTCGTTATGATGAATATACTAGAGATATAAAAACTGCTGCTGGAGAATTGGTAGGCGTTGTTGATGATCTTGAAACAATTATAAAGTTAAAAGATACAAAAAATCTGCCGGCCAATATTGATTTTGACTTAGTGGAATTACTCGAAAAATGCCTATTTAGAACTCGCTCTTTTGCTAACAAAAAACAGGTGTTAATCCGCTCCGCTATTTCAAGCCATTTGGGGAGAATAAAAGCCGATGAAGCATCGCTTGAACAAGCAATTTTGAATTTAATTGCCTCTGCGATTGAACAAACCCCACGAGGTGAATTGGTGGTAATTTCTGCCCAGCAACAGCAAAATGGGGCTGTGGTTATTAATATCCGTGATTCTGGAATGAATAATAAAGAAGACCTAACTAATTTTGTTGTTTTTCGTGATGAAAAATCCCCAGATGGTGTGGTGAACTCGCCAATAGTCTCAAGCGTTGGTCTTTCGCTAACTCGCTCATTGCTTGCTGTAAATACTTGTAGCTTAGATATTGAGCCAAATGTAAATGAAGGCACAACGTTTTCATTAAGCATTCCTGCTAGTTTATTATCCAAGCCAGCATAGGTTTTAATAAATTTTTTGCTAAAGCCAATAATGAAATCTCCCTAAATATTTGTTTTGACTTTATTTTTTAAAAGAGATTTGGAATAGTTCCAAACTAGAATTTGCTATCTAACATGTTGATTTTACTAATTTCTTGACAGTTTTTCATGTGCAGGCAAAAATAAACATGCCACCTAAGACTTTCAATCTTTTGTAAGGAAAGCAAATGACTAATATAAAACAAATTCTAACTGCTGGAATTTCTGCTCTAATAATTTCTGTAAGTATCCCCTCTGCTTTTGCCAGTGATACTGTAAATATATATTCTTACCGCCAACCAGAGCTTATTGCGCCGTTACTTGAGGCTTTTACCAACGAAACTGGGATAGAAGTAAAGGCATTATACCTTGGAAAAGGTGTGCTTGAGCGCATTAAAGCCGAGGGTAAAAATTCTCCTGCAGATGTAATCTTAACGCTAGATATTTCACGCCTAGTAGGACTAAAAGAGGGCGGGGTGACTCAAAGTGTTGTTAATACTAAGATTGATGCTAATATTCCTTCTCAATATCGTGATAGTGAGGGCAATTGGTTTGGCTTAACAACACGTGCAAGAGTTGTTTTTGCTTCACGTGAGAGAGTAGAGCAGAACATAATTACATATGAAGAATTAGCGGAGGAAAAATGGAAAGGGCGTATTTGCACCCGTTCGGGGCAGAACGCTTATAACATTGCACTTATTGCTTCGATGATTGCAAATATTGGTGAGGAAGAAACAAAAACTTGGCTTAGAAAAGTTAAAGCTAATCTTGCCCGTTCTCCTGCTGGTAATGATAGGGCGCAAGTTAAAGCAGTTTATTCAGGTGAATGCGATATAGCAATTGGCAATACATATTATGCAGGAAAAATGCGCACTAATGAAGAAAACCCCGAGCAAAAAGAATGGGAGGCATCGGTAAAAATATTATTCCCCAATAGTGAGGGGCGTGGTACGCATGTAAATCTTTCTGGTATGGCGATGGCGAAATATGCGCCCAATCCAAAAAACGCACTTGCTCTTATGGAATTTTTATCAAGTGCTAAAGCACAAGAGATTTATGCAGAGCAGGTTTATGAATATCCAATAAAAGCTGGTACTAAAATTTCGCCAATTGTTGAGAGCTTTGGTAAAATTAAACCAGATAATCTTGCACTTGAAGAAATAGCCAAAAATGCTGCGATAGCATCACGCATGGTTGATGAAGTTGGGTTTGATAACTAATGAAAGTTATAACCTAATGCGCAAAGAAGATAAATTATCATGGTGGCAAGCATTGTCTGGCTTTCGCCCCTCTTTACTTATAGATAGGCTAGGGTTGGATAGGTTAAGCCTAGTATTAATCATCATTGCCCTTTTGGTTGCCATGCCAATTTTCACTCTTTTTGTAATAGCATTAAGTGGTGATTTTAGCTCACTTTCTCATTTAGTAAAAAACGTAATTCCACATGCAAGCAAAACAACTTTTTTATTGTTGTTTGGAATAGCATTTCTCACCGCAATCATTGGCTCTTTAAGTGCTTGGCTTGTTAGCTTTTTTGAATTCCCCTTTAGAAAAACCCTAAGCATAGCTTTAATGCTTCCTCTGGCCGTTCCAACCTATATCAACGCTTACGCATTTGTAGAATTTTTTGGCTTCACAGGCCCAATTCAATCATTGGTTCGAAATATTTTTGGCTTTACCTCAAGTCGTGATTATTGGTTTTTTGAAATCCGCTCATTAGGGGGCGCAATCATTGTCTTATCTTTAGTTTTATATCCATATGTATATTTATCAATGCGAGCAATATTCTATCTGCAAGGGCGCAAAGTTATTGAAGCTGCCAGTTTGCTCGGTGCAGGGCATGGGCGCATTTTTACTAATATTTTATTACCACTAGCACGACCAGCATTAGCCCTTGGGGTTATTTTAGTTTTGATGGAAGCTATAAATGACATTGGGGCAATGGAATATCTTGGTGTGAAAACTCTGACTTTTTCAATCTATTCAGTATGGCTAAATCAGGGAGATTTTGCAGGAGCTGCACAAATAGCCCTCATCCTTTTAGTGATAATTCTTGCTCTGGTTATTTTTGAACGCTTAGCCCGCAATAAACAAGTATTTAGTGAGAAAGAAGCAAGTATAAAAATTAATGGGTTTCAAAGAGTAAAACTAAATGGCTTTGCAAAATGGGTAGCTTTATTTGCAAGCCTAACTCCTGTTATTCTTGGCTTTGGTATACCATTTTTTATTCTTGGTTTTTTTGCTTTGCGCTCATTAAAAACTGGTTTTGATGCAAGTTTAATAAATGCACTTTTTACCTCTATATCACTTGCCACCATTGCCGCAATAATAACCGTAATGGTTGCACTTTTTCTCTCCTACGCAATAAGAATAAAAAATACAAAAACCATCAGAACATTAGTGCGTTTAGCAACACTTGGCTATGCCTTACCTGGAACAATCATCGCTTTGGGCATATTTTTACCTCTTGCTCGATTTGATAATTTTGTAGATTTTTATATGCGAGATTGGTTTGGCTTTTCAACTGGCTTACTTCTCACAGGCTCTAGTATAACTTTAATTTTTGCCTATGTGGTACGCTTCATGGTAATTGCAGAGGGAACAATTTCAGCAGGATTTGAAAAAATTCCAAACACTTTAGACCAAGCCTCGCTTTGTTATGGCAAGAGCCGATTTGACACTTTCTTTAAAATTTTACTTCCACTAATGCGACCCGCAATTGCAACTGCTGCATTACTAGTTTTTATCGATGTGTTAAAAGAACTTTCAGCAACCCTTATGCTACGTCCATTTGGGCTAGAAACACTATCAATCTATATTCATGATTTGGCCTCTCGTGGGCGGATTGAGCAAGCAGGGCTTGCCTCGCTAATCATTATGCTAGCTGGGCTTATTCCTATTATAATTTTGATGAAAACATTGCAAAAAAGTTAAGTTTATTACTTACATTGTTAAAATAATGCTCTAAAGGGGAAATGAAACTTATTTTTTGGAGCTTTGATTATGCATCTTCACCACCTTAAAAAAATATTCTTATCATTGGTTTTGGTTGTTTTTTCACTTAGCAATGTTTATGCGCAATCTAGCGAAATAAAACTTGGCATAGTGCTTGAGCCACCTCATCTTGACCCAACAGCAGGGGCGGCAGCTGCTATTGACGAAGTTGTTTATGCCAATGTTTTTGAAGGTCTTACTCGTATTGATGAAAATGGAGCGGTTTTACCATCGCTTGCAACTAACTGGGAAATTTCATCTGATAATTTAAGCTATACATTCTTTTTAAAAGAAAATGTTACTTTTCATGATGGTGAGAAATTTGATTCAAGTGATGTATTATTCACATTTGATCGTGCAATGAGTGAGGATAGTGTGAATGCTCAAAAAGGAATTTTTGCAGTTATCGAAGAGGCAAGAGCGGTAGATGAATACACAATTGCAATTCAATTAAAGCGACCAAGCGGTGACTTTTTGTTTAATATTGGGCGTGGTGATGCGGTTATAGTTTCAAAGAAAAGTGCAAATGCTAACAAAACTAACCCAATTGGCACAGGGCCATTTAGATTTTCTTCTTGGAATAAAGGCTCAAAGTTAGTGTTAGAGGCTTTTGATAATTATGTTGGTGATCCCATCTCGCTTACCAAGGCAAGTTTTATTTTTATATCTGATCCAAACACAGCAATAGCGGCGATGTTAGCTGGTGATATTGATGGTTTTCCGATTTTTCCTGCACCTGAATCAATGGATATTTTTGCCAATGATGATCGTTTTAATGTGGTTATTGGAACAACTGAGGGTGAAACAATCCTTGCAACCAACAATAAGGCGACCCCGTTTAACAACCTTAAAGTGCGCCAAGCTATTGCTCATACAATTGATAGAAAAGCAATTATTGATGGTGCTATGTTTGGATATGGTACGCCCATTGGGTCGCATTTTGCACCGCATAATCCATATTATATTGATAAAGTAAATACCTACCCGCTTGATCTTGAAAAAGCCAAACAGCTTTTGGCAGAGGCTGGTTATGAGAATGGATTTAAAGCAACTTTAAAACTTCCTCCTCCTCCTTATGCACGTCGTGGGGGGCAAATTATTGCCTCACAACTTCGCCAAATTGGTATTGAATTAGAGTTGATAAATATTGAGTGGGCGCAATGGATAGAAGATGTTTTTACTAAGAAAAATTATGATCTAACTATCGTGTCTCATGTTGAGCCATTTGATATTGGGATTTATGCAAACCCTGATTATTATTTCCAATTTGATAATGAAGATTTCAGAGCAATAATGGTTCAACTTGAAAATACCACAAATGATGATGGAAGAAGAGCATTAGCATATTATGCGCAGGACTTTCTTGCTCGTCATGCAGTTAATGGCTATTTATTTCAGCTAGCTAAAACTGGCGTTTGGAATGCTAACATTGATGGAATGTGGGCAAATGCGCCAGTTGAGGGCAATGACTTAAGCCAGATGAAGTGGGTTAAATAAGAGGAAAAGCTCTCGTGCTTGTTTTTTTTATTCGTCGGCTAATTGGCTTTGCACTTACGTTATTTGTTGCAGCTTTAGCAATATTCTTGTTGCTAGATATTTTACCTGGTGATCCTGCAAGATTTATTCTTGGAATAAATGCAGACGAGCAGAGTGTAAATGTTTTGCGTGAGCAAATGGGTTTGAATTTACCGCTATGGCAGAGATTTTTTAACTGGATTTCTTCACTTCTTGTTGGAGATTTTGGCCTTTCTTTCTCGCAAAATTTGCCAGTGCTTGACCTTATAATAGAGCGTGTGTTTGTTTCATTCCCGCTTGCGATTTTTGCAATGTTAATATCAGTTTTCATTGGCCTGCCAATTGGTATTATTGCGGCCATGAGGCATGGTAAAGCTAGCGATAGTGTTTTGATGACTTTAGCTCAAATAGGCATTGCCATTCCAAATTTTTGGTTCGGCATGCTTTTGGTTTTAGTTTTTTCAGTAATGATTAGCTGGTTTCCAACGGGCGGTTTTATTTATTGGAATGAAAGTTTTTTTGGCGCAATTAAATCATTAATTTTGCCTTCAATTGCTTTGGCTCTGCCACAGGCCGCAATTTTAGCTCGAGTAATGCGTACGGCTTTGGTTGATGTTGCAAGTGCGGATTATATACGAACTGCACAAGCAAAAGGCCTTACAAAAGGGCAGGCAATTCTGCGGCATGGAGTTCAAAATGCGTTTCTTCCAGTGTTAACAATTCTTGGTTTGCAATTTGCATTTTTAATTGCTGGAACAATAATTGTAGAAAATGTTTTCTATTTACCGGGGTTGGGTAAGCTAATTTTTATAGCTATTTCAGAGAGGGATTTAGTTTTAGTCCGTGGTGCTTTAATAATTTTAATCATTGTAGTTACCTTCACAATGTTAGTTGTAGATTTGCTTTATGCTCTGGTTGATCCACGCCTTAGATCAAGGGGAAAAGCATGAAATACTCAAATGAAAACAAGAGTGTTTTTAAAAAAGCATGGGGGCATTTAAACCTAAGAATTGGCGTGTTCGGCACATTAATTTTTGCGCTTATGGCTATTGTTTCTATATTTTGGACACCACATGATATTAAATATTTGGATATTTCAAATCGGTTTTTAGGTCCAAGTGCGCAATATTTACTTGGTACTGATTTTTTTGGCCGTGATATGCTCTCTATGTTAATGTCTGGTGCATTAACTTCATTCATCGTTGCACTTGTTGCGGTAGGAATTGGCTTGTTTTTTGGTGTTCCATTGGGGTTATTAGCGGCATCTTATGGCGGTTTATTTGAGTGGCTAGTTTTGCGAACAAATGATTTTTTATTTGCTTTTCCTGCTATTATTTCAGCAATCATTATCACAACAATTTTTGGCCCCAGCGCAATTAATACGATAATTGCGATAGGTATTTTTAATATTCCTGTTTTTGCCCGAGTGGCACGTGGCGGTGCGCTTAGTATTATTAGCCATGATTTTGTTGCAGCATCTCGTTTGAGTGGGAGGAGTAATTTTAGCATTTCATTTGTGCATCTTTTGCCAAATATTGCCTCGTTATTAATTGTGCAAGCTAGCGTTCAGCTATCTCTTGGTATTTTGGCGGAGGCAAGCCTTAGTTATATTGGGCTTGGCACTCAGCCACCCGCAACCAGTCTTGGCTTGATGTTAAAAGAGGCGCAATCATTATTCTTGCTTCACCCGATGTTGGCAATTTTGCCAGGGCTTACAATTATTTTTATTGTAATATTCTTAAACCTTGCAGGAGATGGATTGCGTGATGCGCTTGATCCACGTTTAGCAAAACAAGGAAGTCTTGAAAGTGCTGGTTGAGGTAAAAAATCTATTCATTAGTTTTGGTGCAAAACCTGCAGTTGATGGCATTAGTTTTTCTATTAAGGCTGGTGAGAGATTTGGTTTAATAGGTGAAAGCGGTTCAGGCAAATCCTTAACTGCTTTGGCACTTTGCGCTCTTTTACCTTCGGGTGCAAAATTGGCAGGGGATATTATTTTTAATGACAAACCTTTGCCCGCAAGTGAAAAACAAATGGCAAAATTGCGTGGTAATAACATTGGCATAATATTTCAAGAACCTATGAGCGCACTCAACCCTTTGATGAAAATAAAAGCGCAAATTGGCGAAGCAATAAAATTGCATTTCCCAAAGAAACAAACAAAAAACCGAGTTAATAAATTATTGCTTGAGGTTGGTCTTGAGCTACGTCATGGTAATCGTTATCCTCATCAGCTATCTGGTGGGCAACGCCAAAGAGTGATGATTGCTATTGCATTGGCGGCTGAGCCAAAACTGCTAATATGTGATGAGCCAACTTCTGCGCTTGATCTAATTACTCAAAAAACCATTTTAGAATTACTTGATAAATTATGCCAAGACCGAAAAATGGCTCTCTTGTTTATCTCTCATGACTTAAAGGCTGTAGCTTCTTTATGTGAAAATGTGGGGGTGTTAAAATCTGGCAAATTAGTTGAAGTTGCAAACTCAAAGCAAATTTTTGAAAACCCAAAAAATGATTATACAAAAATACTTGTTAATGCCGCAAAAGTCATTGTGCCAGCTTTAAGCGATTTATCAACTCATAATATATTATTTGAAGCCAAAAATATCACTAAGGTTTTTAATCAAAATGCTTGGCTTTCTTTAACAAAACAAGAGCCAATAATTGCTGTAAACAATGTCTCTTTTTCTATTAAAACCAGTCAAGCTGTGGCACTTGTTGGGCCATCGGGTTGCGGTAAGTCAACGCTTGCTCGTATGGTTGTTGGGCTTATGCAACCAAGTGGTGGGCGTTTTAGACTTTTAGGAGAAAATTATGGTGATAAACCTCATCTAGATAGGCATTTGCAGCGAGAGTTATCTTTAGTTTTTCAAGATCCATATAATAGTTTTAACCCACGCCAAAAAGTTGGTGTTTCTTTAGCTGAGCCATTAAGGCTTAGTCATTCCAGCTCAAAAGACAATAAATTAAAGGCAGTTATTGAGGCGATAGAATTGGTTGGTCTTTCGCCAGATTTTCTTAATCGCTACCCGCATGAATTTTCTGGTGGTCAGCGTCAAAGACTTGCAATCGCTCGAGCAATTGTAAGCAAGCCTGCGCTTATTGTGCTTGATGAGCCTGTATCAGCCCTTGATGTTTCAATCCGTGGTGAAATTTTAGATTTATTAAATCATTTGCGTTTTTCGCTTGGTATTTCTTATTTATTAATCAGCCATGATCTTGATATGGTTCAGATGATTTGTGATGAAATAATTATTATGCAAAGCGGGAAAATTGTTGAAAAAGCAAATCCTTATGATATTTTTAATAACCCAAAACATCAGCTAACAAAAGACTTGCTAGCTGCAAGATTATAACTTTTTATAGTTTCATGGCTTTCACTAAAATATCATTAGTTTCTTCATATTCAATTAGCTCTGGGTTTTTTGGTTCGGGGGCAGGGTGGCAAAGCGAATAGCCAATGAATGTTCCTGCCGTTGTTCCCATAGCATCAGCAAAAATATCTTCCATGCTAAAGCCAGAGCCACCAGGAAAGTCGTCATAAACTTCTTTTGCGATGCCAGCACCCATGCCAGCAGCTGCTCCAGCGGCAATTGCATATTCTTCATCTGCCACACATGCAGCTAGGGCGGAGATTGCTCCAGTTGCGCTAAAATGCAAAGCCTTATCTGATGATAAAGTCATACAGCCAGAAAGTGCTAATGAGAGTGAAATTGCCAAAGCACCAAAGCGCAAAGTTTTAAGAGAGGTTTTTTTATTACAAATGCTTTTAATCATTAGCAAAGCCCTAAATATTGAACAAACATAAATTACTATTCTCTTATGAAGGCAACAGGCTAAATTATGGTTAATGAGGGGTGAATTTTTAAAAAGTCTAAATTGGTCGAGCAAAATGCCTAAAAATTGTTTCAATACTTGCTAATACTTCTTCACTTAATTCTAGCTCACTTGCCTCTATGTTATTTTTTAGTTGAGGAAGCGAAGTTGCTCCTATTATTACTGAGGTCATAAATGGTTTTGTAAGACAATAAGCAATTGCCATTTGGCATGGATCAAGTCCATGGTCATTTGCCAAATTATAATAAGCCCTAATTGCAGGTTCGCTATAATCATTATGTCGCCACATGTCTTTTGATATATCGCCTCGGCTTCCCTTTGGGCAGTTACCATCAAGATATTTGCCGCTTAAAGCCCCTGCAGCAAGCGGAGACCAAGCCAAAAGCCCAACATCTTCATGATGGGAGAGTTCTGCTAAATCCAAATCAAATTGGCGTTGTAGGAGTGAATATTCATTTTGCACTGAAACCATGCGAGGTAAATTATGCTCTTTAGCTAATTCAAGATATTTTGAAATCCCCCAGGAGCTTTCGTTTGAAACACCAATATGGCGAATTTTACCCTCTTTAACTAGCTCGTTTAGCGTCTCTAAAATGCCAATCATTTGCTCTGGTACGGTTTTTTTATCTTGATTTGATGGGTCAAACCCCCAAGCGTTTTGAAAATGAAAAGAGCCACGATTTGGCCAATGAAGTTGATAAAGATCTATATAGTCCGTTTGTAGACGCTTTAAGCTGCCCTCAAGAGCTTCTCTAATGCCGTTTGGCGTAATAATTTCGCCATTACGAATATATTTAAAACCAACCCCAGTGATTTTTGTAGCTAAAATCCATTTATCTCGTTTGTTTGATTTTTTAAACCAAGAGCCAATATATTTCTCGGTAAGGCCTTGGGTTTCTTGTTTTGGTGGCACGGCATAAAGCTCTGCGGTGTCCATAAAATTAATTCCCATCTCTTGGGCAAGCTCTATTTGCTGATGAGCCTCTTTTTCTGAGTTTTGCTCACCCCAAGTCATAGTTCCAAGACAAATCTCACTAACCATTAAATCTGTACGGCCAAGATTATTCAAAATCATCAAGTAAATCCCTTTTTGTTTTTTTATAGCTTAAATGGGTAATATAAGCATAGCAAGCAGGAGTTAGCTAAGCCTCAAAACTCTATTTTTTATCTTCCATTTTAAGTAAAAATAAAAAACTGCACATTTTAGACAATTTTCTCTTTCCAATTACACAAACTATCCCTATATAGACCTCTGCACATGAAATATTGTGCAAAAAGGTTGCCACAATACAGAGTAACCAGTTTGCCCGCAGAAGCGATAGCTTTGAGGGCAGACAAAATAAAAAATCCGGGCTAGCTCGGTGGTCGTTAGAAAATGCTATTCTAACCATCTATAAAAATTGTCGCGGGGTGGAGCAGCCCGGTAGCTCGTCAGGCTCATAACCTGAAGGTCGTAGGTTCAAATCCTACCCCCGCAACCATCTTGACTTGCACTAGCAAAATATCGTTTTCTGGAAGCGGATTTTTTGTTTTTGTAGCAACACTTAATAGCCCAGCAAGATCACCCACAAGAGTTATCCCCATAGTTTTGCCCTCGCTTGGAGACAAGATAATTTTATCAATCAAAGAGCGTATCACACCAGATGCTTCGTCTTTTAATTGTTCATCACTAAGAGCTGCAAATAACTTATCTAATTTGGCTTGATAGGTAATAGACATCTTAGGGTGCAAAAGAACAACAGGCTTATTATCTGCTTCAAGAATATTTTTCAATTCCTTCCATCGATCTTCAAGCTCAATCATACGATCTTTTACTTTTTCAGCTGGAACACCCTTACACAAAGCATCAACTAATTTATCTAATTCTTTATCCACTGCCTCAAACTCACGCTTTTGAGCATTTAATGTTGAGTTATACTCAATACGAAGTTTGTTCATATAACGAGTATATTCAGTGCAAAATTCTGTAAATAATTTAGGATCCATAAGGTTGCTCTTTATGGCTTTTATAACTCGACGTTCTAATTCGTCCTGTCTTATATTTTGTCGATTATCACAAATTCCTTTGCTTCGTGCATTATAACAGCCAAGCAAATCTTTAGAAATTTTAGTATATCCCCCACCACAACAAGAACATTTAGTTAAACCAGAAAATAAATAAACAGGTCTGCGTTTGCGTGCGTAAGAAGATTTATAATTATTATATGCTTTTAAATTATCTAAAGACTTTTGGCGAGTTTTTGCCTTATCCCATAATTCTTGATTGATAATGCGCAGACTAGGAACTTCTTTTATTATCCATTCAGACTTAGGGTTAAGCCTTGAATTTCTTCGACCTGTATTTGGGTTTTTTAAATATGTAAGGCGATTCCAAACCAAGCGACCAATATAAAGTTCATTATTGATAATGCCCGTTCCTCGCTCACGATTACCATTGATAGAACTAGGCCCCCAATCTTTACCCGAAGGGCCAATAATTCTATCTTTGTTAAGTGAGATAGCAATAGCTTTAGGAGAACGACCAATCGAATATTCTTTAAAAATGCGCTTAATTATTTTTACTTTATCCTGATTGATTGTGCGATCTCCCCTTATAGGAGTGCCATCAGGTGCAAATGCTTTAACCACATCATAACCATAACAAATGCCGCCACCAGATTTACCAGCTTCAATTCTACCCCGAAGCCCTCGCCTTGTTTTATTGGCAAGGTCTTTCAAAAACAACGCATTCATAGTTCCCTTCAAACCAACATGAAGTTCGTCAACTTCGCCTTCGGCTAAAGTAATCAATTTAATTCCATGAAATTGTAATTGTTTGAACAAGTTTGCAATATCAGCTTGATCACGAGATAAACGATCAAGAGCCTCCGAAATTACAACGTCAAACTTTCTAGCCATAGCATCTTGCAATAATTTTTGCATACCATCACGAAGCAAAACACTTGCCCCAGAAATTGCTAAATCTTTATAACATTCAGTAATTGACCAGCCGTCCTTTTCAGCTCGCTCACGACAAATACGAACCTGATCTTCAATCGAAGTTTCTTTTTGATGACTAGAGCTATAACGAGCGTATATAACAGCTTTCATAATAGAGATTACTTTCAATTAGTTTTCTGTTTATTTTTAGCTTTATCAGAAGCAATAAGCTCAAGCTTAAATTGCTCCTTTGCCGCTTGGCGAGCCAGTAATTTAACCAAAGTAACTAAACGCAAATCAGGCTTACTATCTTTTCCTGATATTGATTCACAAAAATCAGCTTGTAAAGAAATTTCATCAACATCACAAACACGAGACGGCACTAAAGAGTTTTTATCTTTATCCATTCAATAACACCTTTTCAAAAATTAAAAAAGGCGGGCAGAGAAATAATAAATCAATTCTCACTAAATGTCAAGAAACTATAATAAAAACAATGAGTTACACAATTCAATCTATTTGAACAACTATTCTATAATACTCATTACAAATCAATATAATTCTAGCTTATTCATAATTAAGCACAAAAGTGCCGTAGTTATAATAATACATAAAAACAAAAAACGCTTTAGATAAAGCATGGCAGGGATAAATTATATCAAACTATATTCCTAAGAACATTAAGAAAAAATCCATGCATAAAAACAATGTTTATTTTCACAAACTATCGCCAGTGAGTTTGACAAATAAGAACTCATAATAAGTTTATTTATCTGGTCAATAAACATCAAAATTATTTTTGGTATTTCGTGTGATAAAATTTGCAGAATTTTGCTTCTGAAACATCGATACAAATTGATGATGCAAAAATAGAACTTAAGAAAATTTTACTCACTACAAAAAGCAAAAATTATTTAAAAACATCACTCCAATTCTCATTTGAAAATTCGATGAAAATAGAGCATTTATAGCGATGAAAATTTAAGGAAAAAGAAGCGTTTGGATGGCGCGAAGCGGTAAGGCAAGATAAAAGGCCTGTGGGCTATTCACCCCAAACCCCCTACTGCACATCACTTTAAATAGCCCACAAAAAAAATTACGTGTGGGCTATGTTTTTTTACTAAGTCATTGATTTCATTGAAATTCACTAGCCCACAAATTCACGAATATTGAGTAAAATCAATGGGTTAGGCGTTTTTAATTTTGCAAGATTTTTCACTCATATTTATTCATAATTTACCCGTCTATTTTCCTAGAAAAAAGTCAAATTTTAACAAATTTAACGACAAAAAAATGACGCATAATTCTTAATTATTTACTAAAAAAGACCTTTTGCAGACTATAATAAATTCAAATGAAGACTAAAAAACATCACTATAATTATCCATTTTGATACTTAATGGTTTAAATTAAGTCACTAAATTTCGAAGAAAAACATAATTTATTTGGCATAAATTACAAAAATAGAGTATTTCTTTTTTAACAATTGATTCCAATAGGTAAAGAGAAATAATGATAGAAAATGTATTTCAAGGAGGTCTTTTTACCAGCGACTTTTTAATAGAGTCGATCAAAAATAATGTTGATTGGAAAAATATTGAAGACGAAACAATTGATACATTTCAAACAAAACTAGAAGAAATTTATGATGTATTTCCAACAGAACAAACGCCAAATGAAACGCGCACTGAAGATGATTTAATTTGGAAAATCCTAGCCGTGCTTGGTTGGGATCAATTTATGCGACAGCAAAATCTGACTACCAAAGGACGAGATGATGTGCCTGATGGTTTGCTATTTGCTAACAAAGAAGCAAAAGCACAAGCTGATAGCTTTTCTGAGGAATGGAAGCGATACCAATTTGGACTATCAATTGTTGAATCTAAAAGATGGAAATGTCCACTTGATAGAAGCTCAGCACAGGTTGGTGAAAAACTTGCTCCATCCACTCAAATGTTACGTTATTTGCGCCGTGCTGATGATATAACTCAAGGCAAATTAAGATGGGGCATTCTAACTAATGGCGGTAAATGGCGGTTATATTATTCTGGCGCAAAGAATGTCTCAGAGCATTTCTTTGAAATTGATCTTGCAGCAATTCTTGGAATAAAAAGGGCATGGTGATGGCTTATTCGCCCTAAATGAAGAAGAAAAACGCCATGCTCTACGTATATTTTTACTTATCTTTCGTTGTGAAGCATTTTTACCAACCACAACAGATAATCGCACATTTCATTTGCGAGCAATTGATGAGGGTAAGTTTTATGAAGAGCGAGTTTCAAATAATTTATCAAACCTAGTTTTTGAACAAATATATCCTTTATTAGCAAGGTCAATTGCTAATAAAGCGCCAGAAGTAGATTTACATGAGGTGCGTGAAGCTACCTTAATCTTGCTCTATCGCTTATTATTCATTCTTTACGCAGAAGACAGAGATTTACTCCCAGTAAATGACAAACGATATGATGATTATGGTTTAAGGGATAAGGTGCGCCTAGATATTAAAAAGCGCAAAGATGAAAATGACGTTTTTTCAGATATAGCCACACGCTATTGGGCTTCTTTTACTGATCTTTGTAATTCAATAAGCAAGGGCGATACATCAATTGGTTTACCTCCCTATAACGGCGGTTTATTTGATGAAGAAAGAACCCCCTTATTAAAAGATATTAGTCTTTCAGATCAAATTATGGCTGATGTAATTGATAAATTATCATTTGAAAGCACAGGGGATACAAGAAAATATATCAATTATCGTGATTTAAGCGTGCAACAACTTGGCTCAATTTATGAAAGACTGCTTGAACATGAGATAATAAGAGAAGGTGAGACAGTTGATATTCGTCCAAATATTTTCGCTCGCAAAGGCTCGGGAAGTTATTATACGCCTGATGAATTAGTCATTCTAATTATAAAAGAAACATTAGAGCCTTTAATCAAAGCGCATTATAAAACCTTTGAAGACAAAGCTAAAGAGTTAGAAAACAGCTCTTCTGATAGTGATGAAAAACTAAGAATATTAAAAAAATTAGACCCAGCAGAAAAACTACTAAACTTAAAAATATGCGATCCAGCTATGGGTTCAGGGCATTTTCTTGTGTCACTAGTGGACTATTTAAGCACAGAAGTAATTTCTGCAATGGCGGAAGTTGATGAAATAACGGGGCAAATTGGCTATATATCACCGCTTGCCAATCGTATTGAAGATATTCGCTCAACCATTTTACACAATGCTGAAGAGCGAAATTGGAGTGTTAAAAAAGATCAACTTGATGACCGTCATATCATTCGCCGCATGGTGCTAAAACGTTGCGTCTATGGTGTCGATAAAAACCCAATGGCTGTTGAATTGGCAAAAGTTGCATTATGGTTGCACAGCTTTACGGTTGGTGCGCCTTTATCTTTTCTTGATCATCACTTACGTTCAGGAGATAGCTTATTTGGTTATTGGGTAGATCAAGGCATTAAAAAAGCCGCATCTTATGGTTCACCTTTATTCTTGCATGAATCAATTAAATCTGCGCTTGGTTCAGCATCTTCAATGCACGCTATTGAAAAACTGCCCGATGCTGAAATTGCTGAAGCGCACCTTTCAAAAGATATTTTTGAAGGTGTGCAAGTAATGATAGCACCGCTAGATAGATTTTTATCTCTATTACAAGCAATAAATTGGCTTAATTTAAAAGGCAAAGAAAATACCAAAGCTATTCAAGGATATTTTGATGGCTCTTTTGGTGATCCTTTTGATATTGCATTAGGCAAAGTAAAACTAAAAAAGCGTGACAAGTATGAGGTTATTTTTTCACAAATATTAGAGCAAGCAAGTGAAATTATAGCACAGGAGAATTTTTTAAATTGGCAAGTAGCTTTTCCTAATGTTTGGACAGATTGGGAAAATGAAACTCTCAATGGTGGTTTTGATGCGGTGATTGGCAATCCCCCTTGGGATAGAATGAAACTACAACAAGTTGAATGGTTCGCTGCAAGAAAACCAGAAATTGCAATGGCGCAACGTGCTTCAGATAGAAAGCAGATGGTAAAGGAATTACAAGAAACAAATAATCCGCTTTATGCTGATTATAAAAAAGCCAAAACCCAAGCAGAAACAAGCGTTCGCATTGCACGCACAAATGGTGATTATCCTTTGCTTTCTGGCGGTGATATAAATCTTTATTCCCTATTTGTTGAGCGAGCGATGCAATTGGTTAAGCCAAGTGGCATGATAGGTCTTTTAACACCATCAGGTATTGCTTCTGATAAAACAGCATCAAAATTTTTCAAGGGCGTGGCAACTGGCGGCAGGTTAAAAGCGCTTTATGATTTTGAAAACCGCAGAACTCGGTTTAATGAAGCCCCATTCTTTCCAGATGTTGATAGTAGATTTAAATTTTTAGCATTTATCGCAAGCCCATCACCAACCAATGAAGCGACACAATGTGCATTTTTTTTGCAAGATATATCTGAATTATCAAATCCAGACAGACGATTCACGCTAACAGCAAAAGACTTCGCACGGGTAAACCCAAACACTGGAACAGCACCAATTTTTCGCTCTCGCAAAGATGCAGAGCTAACCATGAAAATCTATAAACGCCTGCCTATTCTTGTTGATCGTTCAAGTGGAAATGAAGTGAAGGCTTGGCCAGTGAAATATCTTCGCATGTTTGATATGACAAACGATTCTGGCTTCTTCCGCACACGACAGGAACTTGAAGAAAATGAAGGCGCATATCCAATTGGCAATAATCACTTTGGCAGCGCAACAGGGGAGTGGGTGCCGCTTTATGTCGGTCGTATGATTCACCAGTTTGACCACCGCGCTGCTTCGGTAAAAGTCAATGAGGAGAATATTCACAACGCAGCCCTGAGTGGCGATGTTTCGCTTGAGGAAAAGGCTGACCCATCGTTCCTGCCAACACCGCAATATTGGGTGTTGAAAAATGAGGTGAAGTTTCCAGCAGGGTTAGAATGGCTTATTGCATTTCGTGACATTGCGCGTGCAACTGACGTGCGAACAATGATTTCAACAATCGTGCCCTTATGTGGATTGGGAAATACCGCTCCAATTATTATGCCCGAAGATATTGATTTCTATCGTTCGCAGGCCGCCCTTCTACAAGGAAACTTCGGGTCGATAGTTTTCGACTACATCGCTCGTCAAAAAACTCAAAGTACACATCTAAACTGGTACCTCATTGAACAACTCCCCGTTGTGCCACCACACCAATATGAATCCACAAAATTTGGCTCAAAAACAGCGGGAGAAATTGTGCGTGAGATTGTTCTCGAACTCACATACACCGCTCACGATATGGCACCATTTGCTATTGATATGAGATATATTGATAACAAGGGCAAGGTCAAACCACCCTTCATTTGGGACGAAGAACGCCGCTTAAAACTACGTGCTAAACTAGACGCAATATTCTTCCACCTATACGGCATTACTAATCGCGACGATGTCCGATACATCTATTCCACCTTCCCAATTATAGAACGCCAAGAAAAAGAAACCTACAATAACCACTACCGCTCCCAAGAACTATGCCTAGCCTACATGAACGCTTTGACAGCAGGAAACCCAGACGCGGAGATTGATTTATGATTTTGAGGATGAGAACATGAACTATGCTTGTTGGAAAAAATGTGATTTTCAGCTTCACACACCCCGCGACCCAAATTGGAAGGGTGCGCGTATATTAGGCATAGAAGACAAAAACCCAAAAAGCGGAAAAGTCGTTACAGCAGAGGATGTAGAAACCGCTCGCAATAAATGGGCGGAGCTATTTGTGGATTCATGTGTTAAAAAAGGATTACAAGCAATAGCTATTACCGATCATCACGAAATGATAATGATACCTTATGTCCAAAAGCAAATCGCCAAACGCTTGGAACACGATACAAATTTTGATCTCTGGCTGTTCCCAGGCATGGAACTAACGGCTAGTGGTGGCAAACAGTGTTTGATTATTTTTGACGCAGATCTTTCAGAAAACTGGAGGCAACAAGCTCAAGGTATATTAGGAATTGAATATGCAGACTTAAATGAAAAAAGCTCTCAAAGTCCAAAAGTAAAACAGCTTTCTTACAACTATGCCGATATTGGTCAGCTTCTTGACGGACTAAATGGATTGCGTGGCAAGTATATAATTCTTCCTAATGTTTCTCAAGGTAACAGCCACACCGTTTTGGTTAATGGTGAGCACGCAGATTTTCGCAGAATGCCATACGTTGGTGGATATTTGGATACGGGACAAAACATTGGTACAATAGGTACAAAAAATCGAACTCGATTATCTGGGAAAGATAGCAATTGGTCAGAGCGCTGTATTTATCCAATACCAACGTCGGATAGCCGACAGGCAGATTATTCGACTCTGGGGACAAACAATGCCTGGATAAAACTTGCTGAACCTACAGCGGAAGCCATTCGACAAGCATTCTTAGGTTGTCGATCTCGGATTAGTATTGAACAACCAGAGTTACCATCGTTGTCAATTGCTATTGCAGACATTAAAGGGTCAGCAATTCTCGACCAAACTATTCTTAATATTAGCCCAGAATTCAGTTCGGTTATTGGGGGACGCGGAAGTGGGAAAAGTTCATTTCTTGAATATGTTGCATTTGGTTTGGGACGCAGTTGTTACGATGTTCCGCGTGACCACTATTCAGGCACGGAAAGAATGAGCAGCCTAGTAAAAGATACAATTGTCTCAAAGGGAGCAATTGTTTCACTAACGATTGTTCAAGATGGCGCAGAATTTCAAGTTGTGCGAGGATCAGCAAATGCATATCAACCTCAAATTACCTATCCTGATGGTTCTACCCAAATGGTAACAGTTAGAGAGCTTCGGGCGCTTTTCCCCGCTGTTGTTTATAGCCAGGGTGAGTTATCGGAAATTGGCAAACAGGCAGGAAAGAAAACACAGCTCTCTGATTTGCTTCAATTTGTGGACTCTGATTATAAACGCCAAGATGAGCAGTTTTCCTCGGATATTGAGACCGCTAAAAACTCCACAAAGAGTGCAGTTCAGAAACTAGTGGAAAACTGGAGTCTTCAATCAAAATTAAGAAAAATGACGACGTCCAGAGATTCTTTGAAGCAACGGGTCACGGCGCTCGAAAAAACATTGCCGACACTATCGAAAGACGACCAGGCGATAGTGGCTTATTACGAAAACGCCACGGAATTTGAGTCGAAGAGACTTCAGGCTTCAAAACATGCAGATCAAATAGTGAGTTCTTTGGATTCCCTAACCATCGAATTCCTAAGTGAGAGAAATTTGGATTCAGTATTGACGGATGAAGCGAAAGCAATTCAACAGGAATATGCTGATCTGTTTAAGGTATTTACGCAAGGACTAACGAAACTGCAAAATGACGTAAAGGCAAAAAGATCAACTTTTGCAAAAGCGGAAGATGAATGGGGTATCAAATTTAAAGATGCGCGCTCAGCCAGAGATGCTGCGTTAGAGAAATTGGGTGAGCATAAAACTGTAACCAGCCAAATCATCAAGCTTCGTGAAGATATTACTCAGCTTACCAATGATATTGGAGATTTAGATGCGCGATTGAAATCTGCAGGTGATCCTTCGGAAGACTTGAAGCTTAGGTTACGCGGATTGAAGGAGATAAGCGAGCGACGTGCAGACCAAACACGAGAATGGGCTAAGGAGATTGAAAATCTATCCAGCGGAAAGATAAAAGCGGCTGTCGATAATACAGGAAATATATCGGAAGTAAGGGAAGCAGTTGAAGCCCTTGCAGCAAAAACCGGTTCTCAAGAAGGCACTAGGATGCGAGAAATTGAAGAAGTGCTCGCCTCTGACTCAGTCTGGGATTTATTAGATCAACTTCGCAGCGACTGTCACTCTTTGCTCTATTGGCAGCAAATTGGTGCCGCAACTGGCGAAGAAAGACCTGATTGCACTAACTTGATGAAAATTTTAGGTGATACCGACCGCATTCGAACTTCAATAGCAGAACTAATGGATACTTCACGTGTTGAGGCTATATCTGCTGCTGTTCCCAAGCCAGAAATTACTCTTTCATATTGTGATGGAGCAAAAGAAATATCCTTCGAAAAAGCTTCCGAAGGTCAAAGGGCAGCTGCCTTACTGTTCATGCTTTTAGAACAGCCTGGCGGACCTTTGATTATCGACCAACCTGAAGGCGACTTGGACAACAAAATTATATCTGAATTAACAGACAAACTCCACACTGCGAAGCAACATCGCCAATTGATATTTGCAAGTCATAACGCTAATATTGTTGTCAATGGTTCCTCAGAACTAGTTGGCCACCTTGAGGTGAGCGAAGCTGGCGAGCGAAAGTTTGAATGTTCTGGAGCAATTGACGATCCATCAGTTTGCTTACTTATCACTTCAACAATGGAGGGCGGTGAGAAGGCGTTTAAAGATCGCCAAGATAAATACGGTTACTGACGAAATATTACTGCTGCAATGGAACTAATTTGATGAATACAGATCAAAGAAAGTTTAGACGGATTTTTTATTTTACATACCAGGCCGCACGCGCCTTCTCATATTTTCTTATTCGTCTTGCACCAACTAATTCACGCAAACAATCTTAGGAATTTTGCACTTTCCTTTAATCACTATTGTCTCATGCGATAACGCGTTGCACGACCTTGACCAATCTTTTCCAAACGTTTTAGTTCCACGAGTTTCTTAATTGATGCCTCGATAGTTCGTTGCGCAAAGCCTAATGCTTTTACAGCATCTTTGCGAGCGAACTCTGCTTCATTTCGATTTTGTATCCATTGCCACAGAGCAAGTTGTTTTTCAGAAAGCAGGTTTTCGATACTCTCGCTTTCAATGAGAGCCAATGCGTTATTAGCCTGAGATTTAACAATCTCAAGAAAATAGACTAGCCAAGGGAAAATGTCTTCGCTCTTTGTTTTCCAACTCGACTGCGCCTTATTCAACGCAAGATAATAATCTGCCTTACGTTCTTCAATCAGCTTTTCATGGGAGATAAGACTAGTAAACATATAGCCTTGTTGAAGTAACATAAGATTAGTCAGCAAACGAGAGGTTCTACCATTACCATCTTGAAATGGGTGAATAGCTAGATATTCAAATATAAAAATGCTAATTCATCTTAACACTATAATTCTACAATCATCCTATGTGATATTATGTGAGTTAATGTGAGAAAAATAAAATTCAATATGAAGTAACTATAATAAATATCATGATTTTATGACTACTTAATACTAGCAATTCTCCTTGGAACTTTTGCCTTCTGAATTAACTTGATATTCACCTCACTCACACCATGAAGCTTTGCCAATTCTTCCCACTTAGCTAAGGCACTTCTTGTTTGTTCAATTATTTTATCAATTGAAACTTTGCTCAAGTTTGCATCCAATCCTAACTTTATCAAATGATCTATATTTGGATTTTTTCCTTCACCCATCACCATGGTGCTTTGCTCTCCGCGTGGTCCAGATGAAAATGTGAGGTCATAGGCTGGAGAAAGTTTCCACTGCCCATCTTTATCCATTAAAAAGCTGAAGTTTTTGGCGTGATCATCTCGATTATGCGCTAACACATTAAATACAGCCAGTTGATACATTTTCTCAACCTCACGAACATCGCGGGTTAACGACCCTGTTAAAGCAATTAAATCTTCATAATCCAATGATGGCATACGAAAATCTGAATGTAATAATCCGCAAGCAGTGTGCATGTGGAAACGTTTGTCACCATCTCTATCAAAACGCCTAATAGCAAAATATCCTGCGCCATGTTTGGCTGGAAACAGATGCACATCAGGCATGTTTATACCTGCTTCTTTAGCCATAAGCGCATAAACATACTCAATCGCACCAGCATCATTGCCATCTTGGTTATTTGCAAATTTAACTATCCATGGTGCGTATTCAGCAGACAGGTCATTTACACCATGAATGATATGTGTTCGGTTTTCATCAACGCCAATCAAAGCTTTAGGGCGCGCGCCAGCCGACGATCCATTTAATGCTAAAAGCTCTTGTAAAACTTCATCAGAAGTGCCGTCTAATACTTCTTGTGCTTGTTCTGCTAAATTGTCTAAATTGATAGCATCATGTCTTTCATCGGCACTATAGTCAGGCTCAAAAACTAGTGCGCCCATACCATTAGTGCCAACATGCGCCAAGCGATCTAAAGGTGTAATTTCTGGTAGCAAAATGCCTTGAGCGCGAGCAAAACGATCAAACAATAAACGCCCCCAGCCATCTGGTAAGCTGTCATTAAATACACCAGGTAAGCCATCAAATAGATTATAATCAAAGCTAGAAACACCAGATTTTAGTGGCAAACGAAAAGGTGATATTTCTAATCCATGTTCAATAAACGTACGATTATATTCAAAGTAAATAACATGTTCACGAGCTGCCAATCTTCCAACAGGAATGACTTTCTCACCAAAATTCAAGCCAACCTTTATTTCCGTTGCAGATAGATAATTTTTCATTTACGTCGCCCTCTTTGGCGAGTGGGTTTGTCATTGGTGTTTAGAACCTCATCAATGGAGGAAAAAGCCGTTTGCTTTATCTCACTAGCTTTTAAAATATCCTCCAAACCGCCAAGCACCATCTGAAGCTTTAAAAATGATTCCAAAGAAATCACACCTTTTTGCTCAAATTTGCGTAGTGTTGGTAATGGCACGCCAGAGCGTGTCGATAAACCTTCTTGTGTAAGTTCCATATCTAAACGTTGCATACGGGCATTTTTAGCCAATTTTTTCTGTGCATTTAATAATGTTATAAGTAATACCATATTATTACAAAACTCCATTTCTAGTAGCTAAGTAATATTATAGTATTAGAAAAGGCAAATTGCAAGTGTGCAATATATAGGGTAATCTTACTAAATTTCAAATTATGTTCACTCAGGACGAAGCATGCACATGATCTTTAAGAGAAATTTACCTCTAGCTAACCCACAAATAGCCCACGAAACAATCAAACATGAGATAAATACCAAACATCTGGCATTGGAAGGCATTACCCGACCTCCTTAAGTCTTTCTCCTTTTCAGGTTAAAGATTATTTTTTAAAAACTCTCCAACCAGTATTTTAATCTCTGCATGAATATCATCACGTTTGCGCTTGCCAGTTTCTGAACAAATCGGTTCCTCACTTTCTTGTTTAATAATATCCTCACCCATCGCAGTGCAAACACCAAGGAAACTGAAATGAGTTGCCTGTTTTATATTGACGTAATTTGAATTTTTTATTATTGTTGCAATTCTTTTGCCATCCAAACCAACTGGCACTTCGCCTTTTGATCCAAGATTAATTATTAATGATGGTAGTTTTATTTCAATTAAACTTTTACTGGTGAAAGCTTTTGAAAGCGCAGGGTCAATCACTACAATAGCTTTAATACGCTCGTCTAAATTACTTTGCTCAAATTTAGACGCATCAATTTGTGAAAGATTTACACCTGCAAAATTAAACCATCTACAATCAAGCATGTTTGGAAATTGCTCACAATATTCAATATATTTTTGCTTTTTAACTTGCGCCCCAGCTAACCCCAAAACTGTATAACCACCTAATGAAAACCCCACCGCCCCAATTCTGTTAAAATCTGGTTGCAGGTCAATAGTTGGCGCTTTTTGCATATAATCAAGAATGGAGGTGAAATCTGCTGACCTCTGCCAAATTTTCAAAGTTTCTAAAGCAATAGAATTACCAGAGGTAGATCCAGGATGATTTGTTGAAACAACAATCATGCCGCGATTAACTAAAGAGTAGGCAATCCAGCTGATATTTTGTGCATTCCCACCCGAGCCATGTGACAATAAGACTAACGGAAATTTCTTAGATTGCGAGGTTGCGCCAACGCTCACTTCAACTCCAGTAAAAACAGCATTTTCTCCAAGCATCTTCATATCACCGTCTTGTTTGCTTGGGTACCAAATATGAAACTGCAAGGGATTATCACGATGGGCAACTTCAATTTCTATTGTTTGATAACCAGGTGCTGCTTGTGTTAATTGCATGCTAAATAGCAAAGATATAATACCAATAATGGTTTTTAATATATATTTTCGTTTCATAATTTCGACCTTTCAAGTGCAAACAAATTATGCGACATCATTGCAAATAATGTAAAATGATACGTCCTATATCGTGATTAAGGTCGACCAGAAACGCAATTTAGGACATAGTGAAACAAATTAATTATTGCTAAGGCCAATATTTATGATCATGCTACCTTTGTCATTTCTCATCAGCGCGGCAGCGCTATTTGTGCTTTATTTCCAATGGTCAGGCTCAGAGCCAAAATCACGAAATATCTGGTTTATGAGTTTTTTGATAATATTAGCATTTCAATCAGCGCTTATTGGCGTGCGCTTTGGTTATGGTATTGATTGGTTTGGCGATATACAACCGCTAATTGCAGCTATGCTTCCTCCATTAGCCTATCTAAGTTTTAAAAGACCCTCTGCAAGTATAAAAACTTTAGTATATGCTCTACCTATAATAATTATATTTTTTTCTGTCATTTTATTGCGTGACATTGTTGATTTTTTACTTGCTCTTAATAATTTATTTTATGCTTTTGCACTGTTGCAATTAGGCGTAGGCGGTATTGATGCGATGGGCTGGGTAAAGATCGATCAAACTCGTCTGGTAAACCGTTTGCTATGGCTCGTTTGTGCTGCTCTTGTTATTTCAGGCGTGACAGATCTGTTCATAACCTATGACTTTTGGACAACCAACGGCAACAATATTAGCAAAATTGCTGGATGGGCATCACTAAGCGGCTCTTTTTTGGCAATACTTATTACATTTAGCGTAGTTGGCTGGAATAAACACAAGATTCAAAAAATGAGAAATAGTGATCCAGAGGTTCAAAAGGAGGTTTTTACTCAACTAGAAAATCTTATGAAACGTGAGCGCTTGTTCATTGATCCAGACATCAACCTCAATCGCATTTCTAAGCGAATGATATTGCCAATTCGTGATGTCTCAAGAGCTATCAATATAATAACTGGTCAAAGCGTTTCACATTATATCAATAAATTGCGGGTTGAAGAAGCGTGCACTTTGCTGCAAAAACCTAAAATGCAAATAACTGCAATTGTTTATGCTTCTGGGTTTAATACTAAATCAAATTTTAATAGAGAGTTCGTAAGAATAATTGGTAAAACACCATCACAATGGCGCTCATCTTTTGTGTTACGATGTAGTAAAACCTGATGCAATTTAGCGGATATTATTTTCAGTAATGGGCATATCTTCAAATGCCTGAAAAATTAAATCCATTGCTTCGGCATAACCTGCGACCTCTTGTTCGTCACGAGTATCAGTTTTTGCATCTTTATATTAGAAAGTAAAATTTCAACCTGAATATCAGTGAGTTTTGCTCCTTCAATCCGTGTAGATGAACCGACGCTTTCAACTGTTGCTACTTTTCGTAACGCATTCAAACGATCAGGTGATAAATTCTTCAAGGCTTCCCAACGTCCTTTGAATTCATCAATTTCCACTACCAATTTCACAAGGTCTTGAGCAAGGGCTATATTCGGCTCAATCATAGTATTTCTAATCTTTTATATTCAATTTAATATCCAATTATACCCGATTTGTCTAATGCAGATTCCATTTGCCTCTAGCTAGCCTGCACATATCTTACGCATGAGATAAATACCAAACGTGATGGAGTCGGAAGATATAGGCTCATTCATCTTATACTGATTGAATGAGCCTATTTAAGGTTTAAATAATTTAAGCAAAATTAGTTATTATTAGATAAAATATAAAGAACCCTGTAAATATCGAGTGTGTTATGCAATCCCATTTTTAACAAAATATTAGATTTATGCGCCTCTACTGTCCTATAACTGATGTCATACTCTCGAGCTATTTCTTTAGATGTTTTACTGTTAACGACTTCCTGAAGTATCTGTCGTTCTCTGCTAGTTATTCTTTTCAACCCTTGAATTGCAAACATAAGCTGCTCATCAGGTATAGTAATTGAAACAAAATTTTGTGGCATTAATTTCTCCTGTTTTTTCAGCTCTTTGCGGCTGTAAGACAAGAAGAAAATAAAAAGCGTTACACTAACGTTAATCTAATAAATTATCTAACTATTTAATTGTGTTGTTTTATTTTTTAAATTATTTAGAGCAACTGTCCATGTGCGAGGCTGCTCCAGTTTCCACGAAATTTTCGTCTCAGAATTTTGTTGTGGAAGTTGCTTCATAAAATTAATAAGTTCAATTGCATCAATTTGTTTTTGACTGATAAAGTGTTTTTTATATTGTTTTTTCAGATAGTCTGCATTGGATAAACTAGATACTATTGCCTCAATGCTACGTTCTTTAAAGAAAGTTTTTCGTGCATTTTTTAACATCCTATCAGCCTGATCATGGTTAATACACTTACATTTTTGCATATGGGCAAGTGTTGCCTCAATATCTACTAATGCATCTGTAAAAGGTGGACTGCCTAACTCAGATGGCCCATGTAATAATGCAACAGCTGCATCATCGTCTAAACTCCCGTCAATGTAGGAATGAGCAATTTTCCCGATTGGAATCATGCCAAACTTGGCACATTCTGCAGCACGTAAGGCACCCATAGACGCAGCACCAACTACAATAATATCTTTTTGTAAGGCAAATAATATTTCTTTATGCCAAACTGAAGCAATAGCTTCAAAAACTCCATCAACTAAACCAATAACATTAGCACCATCTAAAACTGCTCGAGCCAAATCTCCATGGGCAGCAGGTGGTCTTAGTTCAATTGAATCAAAATCAATATCCGCACCATAAATACTGGAGCCTGCAAATAATATTTTCATGCTGCTAACAAAACCTTCAAAGCTCTGATGTTAGGGCGCCAATTAATATTAGATTCACGGTCTTCAAGCATTGGAACAACCAATTTCATCACAGAAAAATCAAACTCATCACCACATAAAGGAAACGCAAAAACATCACTAATCCCAACTCTCACTAATGCACCAATTGTATTATTGAGAAGTTTGTTTAGTGAAGCATCAAGTGGCAAACCATTTATCATTTTATTATCTGGAACTACAGCGAGCTCAAGTAACTCTACATGTTCACTTGCAGCATGTTGGCAATATTCATCTGGAATGATATCATCACGAGAACCAGCAATTGAGGTTATTCTAGTTTGTGCGGCTTCCGTAATTGCACGAATAGCTGCCCGTGAGGCAATCGGGTGAGCGCCATAACCTGCAGCAAGGTCAAAATGTTTATACTCATGTTTTCCATTTTCGCCAATTATTGCCATAACACAGGGTACTCCTATATCACTAGTTTGATTAAACAGTCTTAATCTTAAGCCTGCATTTTCAACTTTCTGGCAAAGCTCACCTACCGCAACATCATTAAAGGTTACAGGGTTAATGAGTGTTTTAATTTGATCTTCTTTACTTTTCAAAGACCAAAGAGTTCCTGCATCACGTTCTATTAGCTCGCATAAACCATGAAAAATTGCTTCTTCATCGCAATTACCTGATGCTAGACCATTTGTTGATTTGCATATCCCAGGCAAATCATTATTTTCACCATCTATATTTACAGCATCAAGCGGAATAAGAACTTCTTCTTGCGTTAAAAGGTTTTTACCTTCAATCCATCGAAGTTTTTTATTGCGAAAAATTTCTTCACCAATCGGCAGAAGATATTTAATATCTACTAGAGGAAATCCCTGCTTAAATAACTCATCCATACTTTTAACTTTTTTCGTTACAAGTGGATTTTCGGCAATAGCAAACTCAACTGCTTCCATAACAGCAGAAGCACAAGCCGCATCTTTAGTAAGACCCTTGCCTTGATTATTGGCAAGGGTTTTAGAGTTAGGTCGAAAAGCAGCAAAACAAGGGATACCAATTCGATCCAATCCAGTTTGATCAGCAATTCGGGTAATACCTAGTTGTTCAAAAACTAACTTTGCTCGAGTGACTGTTTCATCTGGTGATATTATGCGGTCTGAATATTGAGTTGCAGTGTTTAATTTTTGGGTGCCTTTTTTCAACGAAAAACTACTATCAACCAAGAAGCACGTAATTATGGATTTCATCAGCTTTATTAAGCAGTATTAATTTGAAGTGCAATATGTGCGGCTAAGCAAGATATAGAAGAAATGAATTTTTCCTTTCTTTTTCCACTAAATCTAAGAGACGACAATCTAATTTCTTCCCTTTTACCTGTGCGAGAATCGTGAATATGAATAACATTCTCATGTTGAGTATAACTAATACTAATATTTTTCATTATTATCTCCTTTAAAAGAGACATTATAAAAGCGGTTTTATTAAAGCACATCAGTATTAATTGGTAACAATGAATACCTAGTCAAAACCTGCTAGATATAGAGCAGTTTTATAATGACTAACATCATCATGATTACTCATAGGAATCATTATTTCCCAATATTCAATTTTAAAATCAGGGTATTCAAGCAAATAATCATTTTTAAAATTTCTAGCTTCTTCTCCATTACCTAACATTGCATGACAAGCTGCAACCAAGCGCAAATTTGAAGGAACTAATAATTTTACTTTGGATATTAAGCCCAAGGCCTCTTGATATTTTCCAAGAAAAAATTTACTACAACTCTGCATCCAATAATAACAGTCAGGCGGCAAAGGATTAAGCTTCATTGCTAGATTGACTTGCTTAAGAGCCTCGTCATGTTGTCCATTATGACAAAATATATCCGCTTTGTGAGCAATTATATCTGCGTGATACGGGGCAAAAGAGGAAGCAAGTGAAGTGCTTTCTCTTGCACCCTCAATATCACCTAAATATAGTTGAGCCACCCCCATCTCCCAATGTCCGCCTGGTATTGTTGGGTCTTTTTTAATAATATTGCTTGCCATGTGCTTCGCTTTCAAAAGCAATTCATGATCAGGGCGTCCTAAAAGAAACCACTCAAGATGATAAGTTCTAGCTAACATTTGTTGAGCTAAATAAAATTCTGGAAACAGTTTCAACGCATGCTTAAGTGTTTTTCGTGCAGCACGAATATTTGGCAAATCGCCTATACTCAATCTCTCTTTTCCTATCAAATAAAAGGTATAGGCATCGGCGGAGCCAGTATTGCGAAAATTGGAAAGGACATAACGGTCAATTTTCAACCCAATCATATTTATTACAGATTGAACTATATCGGTATAACTTTTACGAAACACATCAGGGGTTAAAAGAACTTCCTCCATCATCAAAACCTCTCCGCTTGATACAGAAGTCAATTTTATCAAAAGTCTCTTTTCTTTTTTATCCAAATAAGCATTATCTGGCACCAAGTTCGTTGAAATAATATAATCAACATCAAGAATTTGCTGCGTTTGTAAATGTTCTAATTTTATAAACTGCCTTGCAGTGTGCGGGGCAAGGACAACAAAATTATGTGTTTGGCATAAAGCTAAAGTCATATCTTCAATAACAAAATTTGCTAATTCATAATCTGAGGTCGCTGATTTATTCGAGCCAGAGCCTAGCGGAAGCAATAACAAACGAGGAATAGGATTATCATTGATTTTGCTTTTCTCTTCTGAATGAAAGTTTCTATTATCGCTTGGCAACTCATTGTTAGCAACAGTTGCAGAAAGAAAGGAATATTTGTGTTGAAGGTGTGGGGTCATCTCGGGGAATAAACGTGCAATCAGTTTAATGGTTGAAGTTTTAGGGGCTATTTGCAGATCCTCATTTAGTTTTTGTGCAAACTCCTCAAAGTGCCGTTGCGCCCTTTTATATTCACCCCTTCTAGAAAGAAGTAAAATGAGAGATTGCAAAACTTCTTCATTATAAGGATGAATAGAAAATAAATATTCTAGTGCTTTAATTCCCTCACTTCCACCTATATGCAACGCTCCATCAAGCGCAATTTGCAAAAACCGATTTGAATAATTCTGGCGTTGTATCAGAAGCCATTTACTCAAATCTTCTCCTAAGTTATCACCCAGTCCTTGTAAGAATTCTTTACCAAAACTAACAACATAATCTATCAATTCATCTGGCTTAGTTAGCTTATCAATTGATAGAAATTTACAAAGATCGCATGAAATAGAACTTACCAAAGCTAGTTCTTTATAATCTGTTTTAATAAACTCAAATGAATTTTGTTTTTCAAAGCAACGTATTCTTGTCAACAATTGTCGTAAATTCAAATTAGCTAAATCAGTGGTGCGATTTTCCCAAAGACAGCCCGCTAACATAGATCGTCTTACAGACCCTCCATACTTAATTAAAAGCAATGCCACCATAATATAGGCTTTTTCTGGCAACCCTTGAAGAGATTGGTCACCATTCTTAATACAAGGAAACCCAAATAAATGAAACACAATGTTCTACCCCCATAAAATAAAAGAATCATATTTATCAAATAAATAGTAGAACTGATTTTTTTGCTTTACGTAACCCTATTCATACATGTTTTATGATTTAGAAAGGAAGGTTTAAAGACTTTAGGAAAGTTGCTTAACATCATGGAATTGAATTCATAAACTAACCTGTTCAGAACCCACTAAACAGTCACGCATGACACAAATACCAAACATCAGGCATAGATAGACATTTTCTAATATCGATAAGTAATTGTTTTAACTCAGCTTTACCCCCTCGCAAGTTATGAGTATTGCATGCCCCCGCAACCAATTTAATTTACACTAGCAAAATAAGCTTTCGCACAAACAAGTAATGGGTAATTATGTAGATGTAGGTAATCTATTTTTGTCTAGCCATTGACCCAGTTGTTTCAAGTTTTTTGCAAACTGTTCAAGCTCTGAATTTTCAATTGAACAAAAAACTTGAAAGAGTTCGGGACCTATTCCTTCTCGTATTTCGCCCAATAATGCTATAGCTTCAGGTTTAACGATAACTTTTTTTACGCGTCTGTCGCTTGCAATGCCGA
>JAMONS010000070.1 GCA_027065555.1 Hyphomicrobiales bacterium
TACATTTAGCGGATCAAAACCTAACTTGAGATCATTGCTTAACGCTCTTATAAGAGACGCATCTTTTAGTTTTTCCCCTCGTGGCGCACGAGCCAAAGCAACAATTAAATCACGCTCCAAATCACCCTTTGGGCTTTGTCCAAAAATATGTAAGCCATCACGAATTTGCGCTTCCTTTAATTCACAAAGATAATTATCAATTTCACCAAGCGCCTTTTCTTCGTCTTTTGGCAGCGCTAAATCCTTATCAAGATTATTATCCTTAGTGAAATCTAAAATGCGTTTTTTAAGCAGTTCAATCCGCCTAAAATCCAAACCCTGCGCTTGATAATATTCATCAAGCAACGCCTCAAGATGTTTTAATGGCCCATAGGTTTCTGCCCTAGTTAATGGTGGCACAAGATGATCTATTATTACTGCGCCAGTACGCCTTTTAGCTTGCGTCCCCTCACCGGGGTCATTGACAATAAAGGGGTAAAAATGCGGTACTGCGCCCCAAAGCGCCAATGGATAGCTGCTTACATCAAGGCCAGTGGCCTTACCGGGTAACCATTCTAAATTACCATGTTTACCATTATGAATAAGTGCATTGGCATTAAAAATATGCTTTATCCATAGGTAACAAGCAATATAGATGTGCGGCGGCACAAGGTCAGGATCGTGATAATTTGCCTTTATATCCAAATCATAACCACGTGAGGGTTGCAATAGAATTGCGACATTGCCAAAAATTAGCACAGGCAAATGAAAGCCATTCTGGCGCATAAATATATCGCTCTTTGCCTCGCCCCAGCGTTTATTTACTGCATTTTGGATTTCTTTTGGCAATTTCTCAAATAGAGCTTGATAGGTTTTTAGTGATAATATTGCGCTACCTGTGCCCCTTTTGGGATTAGCGTTTGTTGGGCCTTTTTGCAATAATTCAATTAGCTGATTGCCGTTTTTAGGTAGCTCTATTTTCTTACCCCCACCCTGCCTGTCGGCATCCCTCCCCGCAAGGGGGAGGGAAGAAATAGCACAATCATTTTGCACTCCTTCAAATCCCCCTCCCCCTTGCGGGGAGGGGTTAGGGATGGGGGTATGGCATAAAGCGGTGGGGGTAAGAGAAACTTCTCCACCGCCCAAATCATACCCAGCACCTTCCAACGCCAACAAAATCTCAACGCTAGATTGCGGTGCATCATAACCAACCCCATTAGCAATACGCCCATCACGAATGGGGTAATTTGCCAGCACCATACAGATTTTACGGTTATTCTCAGCAGCTTTCCTCAAGACAATATAATTTTTGCATAACTCAATCACCTGCCCAATGCCCTGCTCATTAGGCGCATAAAGCGATAATTGCACTTGCGTCCTTTTGTGCCAAAAATCTTTTTCCTTATGCCCAACAATCAAACAACCAATGCGCCCATCCATTTCTGGTAAAGTTATTTGCATCGCCAAATCTTTAGCGCTCAGCCCCTGCTTACTTTCCTGCCAAATTTTCTTTGAAGCAGAGCTTTGTAAAAGCTGAACGATTGGCGCATCAATATTGCTAAAAGGGTTTTGCTTTGTTTCGATGCCATCAATATTAAGCGCAAACCCTGTTAGATTTAATATTATTTCAGGAGGAAAGTTCTTTAGCGCCTGCTTCACAAAACGAATACAAGCACCCTCTTTAAGGGTTGAAATAATAATTGGAATTGGCGTGATATCAGCTTTTTTTAATTCCTTAATTAACAACTCAAGCGTTGCCGTCCCTGCCCCCTCAAGCGCTGCTCGATAAAATAATATAGGTGCAAAATTAGTTGCATTTTTGCTTAGTGTCTTTAATTGCTCAAACTCAATAATGCCTTTCTGGGGAAGCCAAAAACCAAAGCGAGCAAATGGTTTTATTTCATCTCTCTCTATGTTTTTATTGGCAGCCAAAGCACCAAAAGCCTTAAGCGCCAAATCCATATTTTGCGCCCCACCAGTAATAAAAAGCTGTTGCAAATATTTATAATCATCTAACGAAATATTTGAATGCTCAAACAATATTGCATCAAAATTAGCGTCCCCCGATAAAAACGCCAGTTTGATATTTTTATTAGCCGCCAAAGCGCAAGTCTCATTGAACCCATATTGCCAATAAGCGTTTGAACCAAGCAGACGAATTACAATGATTTTTGCGTGCTGAGCGGTTTTTTCAAGCCAAAGGTCAGTGGAACAATTATGGCTTAAGCTAGCAAGATTTGCTAAACGCATATCATCAAACCCTACCCTATCGCTTGCGCTGGCTAATGCTGCTAGTTCACTATCGGCAAAGGAAGCAAAAATAATATCGCCCTTACTTTGCTCAAGATCAATTATTTCTCCCTCCTGCTGTATTTCAGCTGATGGAGCGCTTAATATATGCATGATATTTACCTATTATTGTTATGCTTTATGAAGAAGACGATGTGCTTTCTATTCGCATTTTCTAACACATGGCGCACAAACGTGATCTTACTGGCTCCCAAAAAGCCAGTAATAATCGTTGTTAGAATTTTCATTTATTTTACTCTTAAAGCCTGTGCCATAGTTAGGCTTGAAAGAATATTATTCTTTGAGATTTTATGGGCGAAGCGCAAAACAAAATAACTAAATATTGGCTCAAGAAAAATAATCGGCAAATAAGCAATAGCAAAAATTACCCAATTAGCAAAAGGCGTAGGCTCACTGCCAAGCATTAGCCAAAAGCCAACCATTGCAATAACTCCAGAATAATAAATTGCATCAAATTTAACAATAGAGCTCCATGAAACTTTTACCTGATTATCTTTTTTAAAAAATCTTTTGCCATAAAGCACATGGGCAGCAATTAACGGAATACCCAGCGAAAGCGTGTTAACTCCCAAATGCAACATATCCGCTGGCTCAAATATTAAAGCCTGTAATAATAAGCCAAGCGCAAAACCAAACAGAGTTGGAATAAAACCAAATAATAAAAATATCGCACTAGCACCAATAAAATGTAATTCAGAAGCTCCAATAGGCATATTAAAGGCCTGCATAAAACCACTAAAAAACACAGCAGCTAAGGCGGTTTTTATGATTAAATTAGGTTTGGCGATAAGTTTTTTTGAGTTAGTAACTAATGTTGCAATTGCGCCAGCATTGGCAAAGGCAAGTTTTGTAGCGGCAATTAAGCCAAGTTCAATATGCATGTTATTTTTCCATTTTTTAAAAAGAGATTACATAAAAATTTGCTCCTAAACATAGAGGCAAGTCCAAAATAGAAAAACTAAATATCTGGTATTAACATGACCAACCCTTCCTTTCGTCCCACCGACGATTGAATAAAAATAAATTAGCTGGCAGGTCTCCTGACTTGTAAATCTAAACAAACAAAACTCTATTGCTTGTTTTCGCCCTTCTAACCTTCCCAGAAAAACCAGTGGTATATTAGAAAAACTCATCACTTACAGTTGCGGGGGCAGTCATGGAATTGAACCCCTTTTGGGTAATTCGCACCATATTCCCTATTACGCTTAAAATCATTATGATTCTTAGCACCAACAAAAAATCCTTAGCACGCTAGCAAGGTAATTCAAATAGCAAAATATATTATCTTAAGCAGTTGAATAATTCTATTTTTGCAATAGTGTTATTATGAAATCCTAATCAACAATAATTGCACCAATAAACACACCATGAAACAAGCACCCTATAAAGCTCCAGACACCAATAGCCCAACCCCCATGATGGCGCAGTTTTTAGAAATTAAGGCAGTAAATCCGGGTTATTTATTATTCTATCGCATGGGTGATTTTTATGAATTGTTTTTTGAAGATGCTCAAATAGCATCACGGGCGCTTGGCATAGTTTTAACAAAACGAGGCAAGCATAAAGATAAAGATATTCCCATGTGCGGCGTGCCGGTTCATGCCTCAGATAATTATCTAAAAAAACTAATTTCTCTTGGGCACAAAGTTGCGGTTTGCGAGCAAATGGAAAGCCCTATTGAAGCTAAAAAACGAGGCAGCAAATCAGTTGTGAAACGAGATGTGGTACGCCTTGTTAGTGCCGGCACAATTACCGAAGATGAATTATTACCAACCAACAGCAATAATTTTCTTTGCTCATTAGCAATTATCAGCCATGAAAAATCAGAAGTCGCTCTTGCATGGGCAGATATTTCAACAGGAGAGATTTTTCATACAAAAATAAAGGGTGAGCAATTATGTGACGAATTATCACTCATAAACGCAACTGAAATAATAGTTTCGCAAAAAAGCCTTGATAAAATAAAACAACTCTCTTTCTTGCCAAATAATTTAGAAAATAAAATAACCATTATTGAACATAGGTTTTTTGATAGCGAATTATCACTAAAAAAAATAAACCAGACATTTGAGAAATATGATGCATCTGCTCTTTCACGTACCATTCACTCAGCGCTTGGGGCGCTAATAAATTATATTGAAAATGCACAAAAAACTAATGAGCTGGCACTAAGAAATCCAATAGGCAAAGATTCTAACACAATAATGTCTATTGACGTTGCAACAAGAAATTCCCTTGAACTAATAAGCACCAATCAAGGATTACAAAAAGGCTCACTAAGAGATGTAATAGACCTATGTTCAACCTCTGCCGGCTCAAGATTATTAACAAGGCGATTATTAGCTCCCCTTACAAATATAGAGGACATAAATAAACGTCTTGATATGGTTGAGATTTTGTTTTCTGACAATATTTTTCGTGATGAACTACAAAAAAATATCCGCTCCATTCCTGATATTTCCCGAGCCCTAACCCGCCTAACACTTGATCGTAGCGGCCCAAGAGATTTAGCAAATTTAGGCATAGCTATAGAAAAGGCCGTTTTATTAAGTGAGATAATATCTAAAAAATCACAATTACCTACTGGTATAAAGGATATTATTTCTACTCTTAATCTATTACCAAAAACCCTAGGGCAAAAGCTTGCACTAGCCTTTATTGATGAGCCGCCAATTCATAAAAAAGATGGTGGATTTATAGAGCAAAATTATAATGAGGAACTTGATAAACAGCGCAAATTAACTACAAAAAGCCGTGCAATAATTAGCGCTCTCCAGTTGGATTTAAGCCAAGAAACAAAAATTAAAAATCTTAAAATTAAGCATAATAGAGTGCTTGGATATTTCATTGAAGTGCCGATAAGTCAGGGTGAAAAACTATTATCTAATGAGTTTAACTCAATTTTCATTCATCGCCAGACAATGGCCAATGTTATGCGTTTTACAACCTCTGATCTGGCAAAACTTGAAAGCGAAATTTCTCTTGCACAAGCTAATTCGCTAAAAATTGAACTTGATATTTTCAGCTCCTTAAGAAATGAAATTATTGCTAAAAGTAAAATCTTGCAAAAATCAGGCGATGCTTTAGCCAAATTAGACCTAAGCATTTCTCTTGCCAAATTAGCAGCACAAAGAAATTATTGTCGTCCCAAAATTGATAATTCTTTAGCCTTTAATATTATTGGCGCACGCCACCCAGTTGTTGAACAAACATTAAAAGAAAATAATGAGAATTTCATTATTAATGATTGCGACCTTTCAGGAGAAGGTGGGGCAAATGAGGAAGAAAATGGCGGGCAATTATGGTTAGTTACTGGGCCTAATATGGGCGGCAAATCAACCTTTTTGCGACAAAATGCTCTGATTGCTATCCTAGCGCAAATCGGCTCTTTTGTCCCAGCAAATTCTGCACATATTGGCATAGTTGATAAGGTGTTTTCTAGGGTTGGTGCATCTGATGATATTGCAAAGGGACGCTCAACCTTCATGGTTGAAATGGTCGAAACTGCCGCCATCTTAAATTATGCAACTAAACGCTCGTTAGTTATTCTTGATGAAATTGGTCGAGGCACTTCAACATTTGATGGCCTCTCAATCGCCTGGGCAACTGCTGAAGCGCTAAATAAACGCAATCGTTCAAGAGCATTATTTGCAACTCATTTTCATGAATTAACATCATTAGCAAAAATATTAGATCGCACTTCAAATCACACAATGAACGTTCGTGAATATAGAGGGGAATTAGTGTTTTTACATCAGGTAAGCAAAGGCACAAGCGATCGCTCTTATGGCATTCAAGTAGCAAAGCTTGCGGGGCTTCCTCAAGAAACCTTGCAACGTGCCAAAGAGGTTTTAAGCCTATTAGAAAAGCAGCCCCGCTCAAGCGCTAGTTTAATATTAGATGAATTGCCTTTATTTTCTCATTCAATCAATATTGAGAAAAATGAAATTAGCAAAATTGATGAAATGCTTGATAATTTGCGCCCAGACGAGTTAACTCCTCTTAAAGCAGTTGAATTGCTTTATGAATTAAAAAGAATATATGATGGCAACAAATAATAAAGTAAAAAAAGCTGGCTTTAAAGCCGTTTTAGCAGATGATATAATCTCGCAAATGTTAAAAGAATTGGGCGCACAACCAGCCGCATCTTCAAATTCAAGAGCCATGTTTTTTAATCTAATAAAATCAACTCTTCTAAATGCGCATAAAGCAGCGCAAGACGAGCTTATTAAAACCCAAAAGGGTGAAAAATGTGCCAAAAATATCTGTCTAGCACAAGACGAAATTATTCGTGCAACCCATAATTTTGCCAACAATTATGTTTTCCCTCTTCTTGATGATAGCACAAAAAACAACTCTCTAAGCATAGCAGCAGTTGGTGGTTATGGACGTGCAACATTAGCCCCCGGATCTGATATTGATCTATTATTCATATTACCTGAAAAACAAACAGATGAACAAGAAAAGCGTAATGAGCAAATAATTGAATATATACTTTATATGTTATGGGATCTTGGGCAAAAAGTTGGCCATGCGGTGCGCTCTCTTGACGAATGTCTAAAAATGGCAAAAACTGATATGACCATTCGCACCGCAACACTTGAGGCTCGTTTTCTTTCTGGCAATGAGGCACTATTTGAAACTCTTGTTAAGCGCTTTGAAAAAGAAATTATGAGCAAAACTGGGCCTGAATTTATTGCCGCAAAACTACACGAGCGTGATTTGCGTCATGAGCGTATGGGCAATACCCGCTATGTTGTTGAGCCAAATATTAAAGAGGGCAAGGGTGGATTAAGAGATCTTAATACGCTTTTTTGGATTGGTAAATATTTTTATCAAGTAAAGAGCAATGCCGATTTGGTGAAAAAGGGCGTGTTTAGCGCCTCAGAGCTTAGGTTGTTCGAGCGCTCAGAAAATTTCCTTTGGGCGGTGCGTTGCCACCTTCATTTCCTCACCAATCGTGCAGATGAAACTCTTACTTTTGATGTGCAGCCAGAGCTTGCGCAACGTATGGGGTTTTCTGATAGGGCAGGAATGTTAGGTGTTGAACGTTTCATGAAGCGATATTTTTTAGTGGCAAAAGATGTTGGTGATTTAACTCGTGTTTTTTGCTCGGTGCTTGAATTTTCTCACGCAAGTAAAACTAATATATTGAGTTTAGCGCTTGAGGGCTTACGCATAAAAAATAATAAGCAAATAAAAAGCGAGCCTGATTATATAATTGAGCGGGGGCGCATTAATGTTAAGGACACAGAGCTTTTTGCAAAAAAACCAATAAACCTAATTAAAATATTTTGGTTAGTTGAGCGGGAAAAATTATTATTTCACCCCGAAGCGTTTAAACATATCACCCGCTCATTAAAATATATAAATTCTGATTTACGTAACAATGAGCAAGCCAACAAATATTTTTTAGAAATTCTAACTTCATCAATTTCAGTTGAGCGCACTTTAAGACGTATGAATGAAAGCGGGGTGCTTGGGCGTTTTGTGCCAGAATTTGGCAAAATCGTCGCTCTTATGCAATTTAATATGTACCATCATTTCACAGTGGACGAACATCTTATCCGCTCAGTTGGCGTTATGGCTTCTATTGAAAATGGCGAACTAAAAAAAGAATTACCCCTAACGCACGAACTTTTGCCAACTCTTAATGATGTAAAACTATTATATATTGCGCTATTTTTGCACGATATTGCAAAGGGCAGAAAAGAAGACCACTCAATAGCTGGCGCTCGTATTGCAAAACGCTTTTGTAAAAGATTAGGATTAAGCGCCGCTGAAACTGAAACCGTTAGCTGGCTAATTAAATATCATCTTTTAATGAGTGAAATAGCGCAATCTCGTGATATTCAAGACCCAACTACCGCCAAAAATTTTGCAAACATTGTGCAAAGCCCTGCACGCTTGGCACTACTTATGATTTTAACCGCATGTGATATTCGAGCCGTGGGGCCCGGAGTTTGGACTGGTTGGAAAGGCTCGCTTTTACGTGCGCTTTATTATGCAACAGAGCCATTATTATCTGGTGGTCATTCACAAATTTCACAAAGCGATAGGGTTGAAAAAGCCAAACAAATACTTAGCGAACATTTAGATAGTTGGTCGTTAAGTGAAATTGAAAAATATCTTAACCGCCATTATAGCCCCTATTGGTTGCGCACCGATCTTGAATTACAACTAAAACACGCCAAAATGATAAGAAACGCTGACCTAAAGAAACAAGCTTTTTCTGGAACTATTCACGTAAAATCATTTGAACAAATCACCGAAATTTCTTTTTATACCGCCGATCACCCTCGCCTCCTCACTATGATTGCAGGAGCGTGCACTATGGCAGAAGCTTCAATAGTTGGTGCGCAAATTGTTTTAATGCGAGATGGACAAGCACTTGATACTTTGCAATTACGCAGAGCCTTTCAAAGCGATGAAGATGAAAATATTCGTGCCCATCGCATTGTCGAAACAGTAAGAGAATTATTAGAGGGCACACGATATCTTGATAAAAAGCCTGTTAAAAATACCCGTCTTAACCGCCGCCTAAAACCCTTCAAAGTACCAGGCGAGGTGCTTATATCAAATAATCTATCAAATAAATTCACGGTGCTTGAAGTTTCAGGGCTAGATAGAACAGGCCTATTGCGTGATTTAACAATGGAAATATCTGAACTTAATCTAACTATTGGCTCAGCCCATATTTCAACCTATGGCGAAAAAGCGGTTGATGTATTTTATGTAACCGATTTAACGGGAGCTAAAATTGAACAAGACAGGCGACAAGCTAAAATTCATGATAGATTATTGGAAATATTGGAGCCAAATCGTAAATTATGAGCCTTTATAAGAATTTTTTCAACGTAAGCGCCATGACGCTTATCTCTCGTGTTTTGGGCTTTGTGCGTGATATACTCATCGCCTTAGTGCTAGGTACGGGAATGGTGGCTGACGCTTTTTTTGCAGCATTTCGCTTCCCAAATCTATTTCGAAGACTATTTGCCGAAGGGGCATTTAATTCAGCCTTTATTCCTTTATTTGCCTCTAAATTAGAACAAAAAACCAACGAAGAAGCACGTATATTTGCCTCACATATTATTTCTTGGCTAGCCGTGCTTTTACTCGTTATTACTATTTTAGCTGAAATCTTTATGCCGCAATTAATGGCGGTTTTTGTACCGGGGTTTGTCGCAGATAAAGAAAAATTTGAATTTACAGTTCTTTTAGCACGCATTTGCTTTCCCTATCTTGCCGCCATGTCTTTAATGGCAGCTTATGGCGGCATATTAAATGGTTTGGGCAAGTTTTTAGCCGCCGCATTTGCTCCTGTTTTATTAAATATTGTGCTAGTTATAGTTTTAATTTTTCTTGTGTTTAGTGTAGAAGCTGGCGCACAAATTGCGGGTATTTGGCTTGCGATAGGCATATTCGTTGGCGGCATTGCACAATTTATATTAGTATTTTGGGCAGTGAAGCGTACTGGATTTTTACCCAAATTCTCTCGCCCCAAAATAAACCCCGATGTTCGCAAATTTTGGTTGCTAGCCGTACCTGCAATTTTCACTGGCGGCATAACACAAATAAATATTTTTATCGGCACAATAATCGCTTCAAGCGCTAGCTCCGCCCTTTCATATCTATATTTTGCCGATAGGCTTTATCAACTTCCGCTAGGGCTAATTGGCATTGCTATTGGCGTTGTGCTTTTGCCAGAACTTTCACGTCATATAAGTGGTGGGCGCAATGTTGAGGCTAAAAAAACTATGGATAATTCATTGCTATTTGCAATGATTTTAACTTTACCCGCAACTGCTGGGCTAATAACTCTAGCGCATCCAATTATTCGAACTTTATTTGAGCGTGGCGCATTTGATGCCATTGCTACCAGTAATACGGCAAATGCTTTAATTGCTTTTTCTTTTGGTTTGCCAGCCTTTGTGCTTATTAAACTTTTGCAGCCACAATTTTTTGCTCGAAAAAATACCAAAACTCCAACCATTTTTGCGGCAATTTCAGTCATTGTAAATATTGCAATTAGCCTATTATTATTCCCCTATATTCAACATATAGGCATCGCCATTGCTACCTCAGTTTCGGCTTGGATAAATGTTATAATGCTAACGTTTACCCTAAAAAGCCGCAATCATTTTGCTCTTTCCTTTGAGCAAATTAAACAACAAAGCTTTCTTTTATTAAGCGCTATAATAATGGGCGCTACAATATTTGGGCTTTCTTTTTTATTAAACGCACCATTGCTTGGAAATTTCGGTTTCTTAATGCAAGTTCTCTCACTGTTTATAATTATTATTGCTGGCATTTTTGTCTATTTTACTCTAATTGATTTCACAAATATTTTGCGCTCAAAAAATATACTTAGCTTTGTTAAAAGGCGTAACAAATAAAGTTGGAAAATAATATGTCTTTTACTAATCGAGTTTTTTCAGGAATTAAACCCTCAGGTGATTTGCATTTAGGCAATTATCTTGGGGCAATAAAACGCTTTGTGCCATTGCAAGAAACTCACGAATGTATTTATTGCGTGGTCGATATGCACGCAATTACCGTATGGCAAGATCCCAAAATTTTAACACAATCAACCAGAGAAGTAGCAGCCGCTTACCTTGCAGCAGGAATTGAGCCTAAAAAACATATTATTTTTAACCAAAGCCAAGTTGCTGAACATGCAGAATTGGCGTGGATTTTTAATTGTGTGACACGTATGGGCTGGATGCAGCGTATGACGCAATTCAAAGATAAAGCAGGTAAAAATGCGCAAAATGTTTCGCTTGGGCTATTTGCCTACCCCTCACTAATGGCGGCGGATATTTTATTATATAAAGCAACGCATGTACCAGTTGGTGAAGATCAAAAACAACATCTCGAATTAACTCGCGATATTGCAACAAAGTTTAACAATGATTTTGAGAAAGATTTCTTTCCGCTTCCAGAGCCAATTATTACAGGAGCGGCAACAAGAGTTATGTCCCTAAGAGATGGTACAAAGAAAATGTCAAAATCTGAAAGCTCAAGCCTTGCCACCATCTATATGCTAGACGACGAAGACGCTATTGCTAAGAAAATCAAAAAAGCCAGAACTGATCCAGAGCCATTGCCGCAAAATTTTGCCGATTTAGAAAATCGCTTAGAGGCAAAAAACTTAGTTTCAATTTATGCAGCTTTAGCTGATATATCCCCACAAGAAGTATTAAATCAATATGGCGGTGAAGGCTTTGGTGTGTTTAAGCCAGCCCTTGCGCAATTAGCGGTTGAAAAGCTTGCACCAATGAATAAGGAAATGCGCCGCTATTTAGATGATCCTGTGCAAATTGATGAAATATTAAAAGATGGGGCAAACAGAGCAAGAGAAATAGCAAAGGTCACTATGAAACAGGTTAAAGATATTGTTGGTTTTATTAGTTAAAACATTAGGTAACATATGAAATTTCTAAGCAGATTATATTTAGCTCTAATATTTTTAGGCATTACTATTGTCGCTTCATTTTCTCAAAATGCTATAATTGAGCGTGATAATATTACACCTTCAACATCGCTCCCTCTCCCCCTGCCCCTACCCCTACCCCTGCCTTATCATTTAGACCCAAATAGCAAAATAAAAGCTCCCAATCCTGCTTCAGTGCCAGCGATAAGATTTTTATCTAGCACAGATTTTTTTCCATTTAATTACCGTAATAGTTCAGGGAGTTTAGTTGGTTATAATATTGATCTAAGCAATGAGATTTGTGCGCTATTAGATATTTCATGCACCATGCAAGCTTGGCCTTGGGAGCAAATTACAAACGCACTTAAAGATAATCAGGGCGATGCGCTTATTGCAGGACTTGCAATTAGCAATGAGAGCGCTAGTCAGTTTGATTTTTCAAATATCTATTTAATGCTACCTGCTCGCTTTATTATTCAAAAATCAAATAAAAATCTTTTTGATGCAAATAATTTAGAAAATAAAAAAATCGCAGTAATTGCAAATTCAGCACACGCAAAATATTTAAGTAAATATTTTATTTCTGTAGAGCAGGTAATTTTTGATAGTGAATTAGAGGCCTTAAATTCATTACAAAATGGCGAGACCTTTGCCTATTTTGGTGATGGAATGCGCACCTCATTTTGGTTAAATGAAAATATCAACTGTTGCGAATTTGCAGGGGAAGCATATTTTAGCTCCACCTATTTTGGAGAGGGAATGAGTATAGCTTTCCCATTGGAGCGAGAGGCGGTGCGTAAAGCAATTAATTATTCGCTAGCACAGCTAAAGCGCAACGGCAAATTAGATGAATTATATTTAAGATGGTTTCCCATCAGTTTTTACTAATTCGCTATTTTCTTTTTTAGTTGCTGGCGGATTGACAAAGGGAAGTTTCAAGCTCCAAAAAATCCTCGTTGAAGCTCCGTCCTGCCATTGCAACCCAATTTTCATTTTCTCATGCCCATCTTTTGGCTGAGCAATATAGGTTCTAAATATATGATCCCAAATTGATAGCGCAAAACCATAATTACTATCCGTTTCTTTATGATGAACTGAATGATGAATTCTGTGCATATCAGGCGTTACAATAAAGGTTCGCAATATCCTATCAAGCCAAAGCGGCAATTTATAATTTGCATGATTAAACATTGCCGAGCCATTGAGAATTATTTCAAATATCACAACTAAAATAACCGGTGCACCAAGCAAAATAACCACTAGTGCTTTTATAAATATCGAAAGCACTATTTCTACGGGGTGGAAACGAAGCGCCGTTGAAGCATCAATTTCTTCGTCTGAATGATGCACACGATGTAAACGCCACAAAATTGGCACTTTATGAAACACTAAATGCTGCGTCCAAATGGTAAGATCTAGCGCCAAAAAGCCTAAAATATAAACTAGCCCTACTGGCATATTAATCAGATTAAACAGCCCAAACCCATTTTGTTGCGCCCAAATAGCGCTAAGAACTGCGGTTATTGGAACAATAAGACCAACTAAAAAAACTGCTAGGAAATTTGTAAAAATAATCGCAAAATTTGTTGTCCAGCGTTTTATGCGAGAAAAGCGGCGCTTACGACGAGGCAACCAAACCTCAAGCAATGCCATTATAACAAAAATACCAATAAAAAAACTTAATCTAATTGCGCTTTCGCTAAAGCCAAGAAATTCCATAATCTATCCTATATTAGTTTATTCTAATATATAAGCTAACTTGATTATTAAATAAAGACAAATTTTTGTGATACTATTCTTTACGCAATCGAGCGCGCGCCCCAACCTCAATCGCCGCAGTTGTTAGACGATCAATGCTCAATCTATCACGCACCATTTCAAGCCAACGCAATTCCTCTTGCTCAAGCTCAAGATCAACAGCAGCAATTTCAACACAAAGCGCATAGGCCGTATCATGTAATCTTGTCGGCAATGTTTTAAGCGCAATATCAAGCACTCTATTTAGATCATCAACCTCTCGCATTAAATCCAAACAATTACCCGCAACATCAGAAAGCTGCGCCCGAGAATAATTTTCAAATATTGGCAAACGATCAACCAAAACCCCTATTCGATCTAATTCAAGATCACTAAGCGAGCTATCAGCAGCAGCTGTTACGACCATTAAATATACCAAACCATCTTGTGATGAAAATACCATGAGTTTCCCTTTTATGTTTGAGCTTAAATCTAATAGTAATAATGAAATAAGCAAGAGTATAAGCCAGATTATATATATATGATGCTAAATATTGACTGAAAGCAAATTGGGTGCAACAAACCGCTTAAAATAAAGAAAGAAAACATTGTGTCCAAAAATAACTTAGTAGAACCAGCCCGCCCACATGAGGCAGTAAAACCAGCCCGCCAGCGTGAGGCAGTAAAACCAGCCCGCCGGCGTGAGGCAGTAAAAATCGACCCCTCATTTTTTGATGTAGCAAAGAGCGCCAAAGCATGGCCATTTGTTGAGGCGCAAAGGCTAGTAAATCGTCTTAAGAGAACAGGTGAAAATTCAGCTATTTTTCAAACTGGCTATGGCCCCTCTGGCTTACCCCATATTGGCACTTTTGGCGAAGTAATGCGCACCACAATGGTACGCACTGCTTTTCGCCTGCTAACCGATGATAAAATACCCACTAGGCTAATTTGTTTTTCCGACGATATGGACGGCTTAAGAAAAGTGCCACCAAATGTACCAAATCAAGAAATGATGCAAGCCTATCTAAATACACCGCTCTCACGTATCCCAGACCCATTCTCTAACGAATATCCTTCATTCGGCGCAGCAAATAATGCACGTCTAATGGCATTCCTTGATGATTATGGTTTTGAATATGAATTTATCTCAGCAACCGATTATTATACGTCTGGGCACTTTGATACAGCACTTATGCGAATGTTAGAAAAATATGATGAAGTGATGGATATTATCCTGCCAACTTTGGGAGCAGAACGACAAAAAACCTATTCACCATTTTTGCCAGTTTGCCAGCGCACAGGAAAAGTATTGCAAGTACCAATGATTGCCAAAGATATTGAGAAAGGCACAATCACCTATATTGATCCTGAAACTGGCGATGAAGTTGAAACTAGCGTAAAGGGCGGTGCGGTTAAGTGCCAATGGAAGGCTGATTGGGCGTTGCGCTGGTTTGCGCTTAATGTAGATTATGAAATGGCTGGCAAGGATTTAATCGAAAGCGTGCGTCTTTCTTCTCGCATTGTAAAAGCGCTTGGCGGCACACCTCCAGAGGGTTTTAATTTTGAATTATTCCTTGATGAAGAGGGACAAAAAATCTCTAAATCTAAGGGTAATGGGCTAACTATTGAAAACTGGCTTAAATATGCCACCCCTGAAAGCATGGCGCTTTTTATGTTCCAAAAACCAAAAACTGCCAAGCGTCTATATTTTGATATTATTCCAAAAGCGGTTGATGAATATTATCAATTTGTCAGCGCATATCATACTCAAGATAAAGCCAAGCAAATTGAAAACCCTGTCTTTCATATTCATTCTGGTGATCCAGGCAAACACGATATGCCGATAAGTTTTGCGCTTTTGCTTAATTTAGTATCTGCCGCCAATGCGCATGATAAAACAGTGCTTTGGGGCTTTATTTCAAATTATGTAAAAGGAGCAACAGCAAAATCTCACCCCGAATTAGATAGGCTTGCAGGCTTTGCTATTGCCTATTTTGAAGATTTTATAAAACCAAATAAAAAATTTCGTGCCCCTAACGAAAAAGAGCGAACAGCACTTATAGCGCTTAGTGAGGGATTAGAAAAATTGGGTGATGAAAGCGATGCAACAATAATTCAAAGCCTAGTTTTTGAAATAGGTAAAGAAAATGAATTTGAGCCATTACGTAATTGGTTTAAGGCGCTTTATCAAATTCTATTAGGGCAAGATCAAGGGCCTCGTTTTGGCTCGTTCGTTGCACTTTATGGCATTGATGAAACCAAAAAATTGATAAAAGACGCACTTGATGGTAAATTAATAGCATGATTTTTGTATATTTTAATCTAGATTATTCACAGCAATAAATAATTATTCTTGCCCCAAACCCTTTGCAATGGCACGATAAAGCCAGAGGCAAGTACGAAGGACAAATAAAGGATAGATAATTTTGCAAAAAAATTCTCAAGAATATTGTCGCAAATTTCTTGTGGTAATTGATGATACAGATGAATGTGATCGTGCCGTAACTTTTGCAGCCTACCGTGTAAAACGCACAGGTGGCACAGTTAAATTATTAGCCATCATTGAGCCAGACCAGTTTCAACATTGGTTAGGGGTTGAGCAAGTCATGCGTGCCGAAGCCTTAGAAAAAGCTAATGAATTACTAGAATTACGCACAAAACGCATTAAATCTATTGGCAATATAGCGGTTGAAACAGTGGTGCGTGAAGGCAAAAAGGCCAATGAAGTTGAAAAGCTTATCAATGAAGATCAAGCTATCGCAATTCTTGTTTTAGCTTCTGGCACTTCCTCAGAAGGGCCCGGACCACTAGTTTCAGCCTTTGCCTCACGCTCAACCAACGCTTTACCAATTCCAGTTACTATCATTCCGGGTGGTTTAAGTGATGAAAAAATCATTGCACTTTGCTAAATATTAAGCCCATAAGTGATTAATTTCATCTTACCCCTTCACTTCTTAGTAAGAAGATACTATTTCTATAGAATAGTAATTTAATCAAAGAGCAAAGACATGTTCATACAAACTCAAGCAACACCAAATCCAAACGCCCTCAAATTCTTACCCGGACGTGAAGTAGTTAGCGGTGAACCACATAATTTCACAACTAAAGAGGCGGCAAAAATTTCTCCTCTAGCTAGTGCGCTTTTTGAAATAGATGGCGTAAGCAGTGTATTTTTGGGCTCAGATTTTATTTCCATTACCAATGAAATATCTGATTGGAGCAACATAAAGCCAATTATTCTTGGCACAATAATGGATCATTTCCTTTCAGATACGCCAGTATTAAACATAGATCAAAACTCTAAACATAGCGCCCCTGAAGAAGAAGTTGAGTTTTTTGATGAAAAAGATAGCGAAACTGTCGAAGTAATTAAAGAACTTTTAGATAGCCGTGTGCGCCCTGCCGTGGCTATGGATGGTGGCGATATTACCTTTAGAGGTTTTCGTGATGGCGTAGTTTTCTTAAGCATGAAAGGCGCATGCGCTGGTTGCCCATCATCTTCTGCTACCCTAAAAAGCGGAGTTGAAAACCTGTTACGTCATTTCATTCCAAATATTGATTCAGTACAACAGATTTAAACACCATTAAATTAAACTATTGGTGCGCACTTCAAACCATCAGCGAGCTTCAATGCGAGCTGCGGCCAGCCTTAGCGGCCTAAGCGTAAAAGTGCCGCCGCGCCCCACCAGGCTACGCTCTTCGAGCTTCGGATCGGCAGGTCGGAGCATGCTCATAGGCGGATATATAAGGAAGGCGGAGTCGGGCAGCTTTGAGTTGATAAGCATGGAAAAAGAATAACGGCGGAGGTGTCGGGGACGGGAGCGTAAGCGACCAACGGCGACAAGAATAAAAGAAGCGAAGCCTGCGAGCGCCGTGAGATAAAAAATGGTGATCCCGACGCGATTCGAACGCGTGACCCCCAGATTAGGAATCTGGTGCTCTATCCTGCTGAGCTACGGGACCAAAGCCATATTTTTTCCATAATGCACACTAATAATATTAGCGCTATGTATAAAATTAATAACATATCGCTCGGGGGCTTTTATTTGCTTAATCAATTTTTGTCCATTATTAAAATACCAACATTATTTCTTATTATGGCTTTAGCATTTTTGCAGCCAGCTTTGGGGTGTGAAACATTACAAATGGGGTATTTTAGCAAAATCACGCAAATCACCGATGGTGATAGTGTAATTTTAGAGGACGGCACAAGAGTGCGCCTCATTGGCATTCAAGCACCAAAACTTTCTTTAGGACGAGAAGATTTTACCGATTGGCCATTAGCTAATGAGGCAAAACAAGCGTTATCCTCTATTGCTCTTAATAAAAGAGTGCGGCTTGATTTTGGTTCTGAAACACAAGATAGACACGGCAGAATATTAGCGCATTTATTTATTATAAATGATGATAATAGTGAAATTTGGTTGCAAAAATATATGTTACAAGAGGGCATGGCTAGGGTATATTCCTTCGCTGACAATCGCTTGTGCATATCAGATTTACTAAATTATGAAGCAAAGGCTCGCTCTAATAACAAGGGTGTTTGGAGCAATGATTATTACAAAATCCGCATCGCTGAAAAGCCAAATAGAATATTAGAATTAGATAATCGCTATGAACTAGTGGAGGGGCGAGTTATTAGCGCTACTAAAGTTGGCTCTCGTATCTATCTTAATTTTGGCAAAAATTATAAAGATGACTTCACTATTGTGATTGAAAAATATGGGCAAAAGATTTTTAACAAAGCAAACATTAATCCCCTTACTTATGAAAATACTCTAATTAGAGTGCGTGGGTGGATTGAAATTAAAAATGGTCCTATAATAGAGGTTACTCACCCTGAGCAAATAGAGGTTTTAGCAATAAGATGATTGCAAAATTAAACATTAAAAAGCTGTTAGGATTTTTTTTAATTGCGCTTACTGCATTAAGCCTAGGCGCTTGCACACGCTTGATGGGCGAGCCAAATATTGGGGTTAGTAGAACTGGAGAACAAACGAGCTCTAGTGCCACGCCAAACACTTCAACTGCCTCAACCCCCTCAAGCAGTACTTCTCAAAGTGGGGAGCACCAAAGAATTATTAATTCTTATGGTGGCGTTTATAACAATAGAAAAGCACAAATTATGGTTGCTAATGTTTCTAGCAAACTTTTATTAGCTGCTAGACAAGGGAACTCTAAATTCACCGTAACAATTTTAGACAGCCCTGATGTCAACGCTTTTGCACTCCCCGGCGGCTTTATTTATGTCACACGTGGGCTCTTAGCTCTGGCGAATGATGAAAGTGAATTAGCCGCTGTTTTATCACATGAAATCGCCCATGTAATATTAAGACACGCCCGTGCCCGCTCTGATCGCACTCGCACATCACAAATAGTCGATAAAGTAATTAATAGCGTGCTTGGTGGCGATAGTGAAACAGATCAAACCGCCGCCCGATCCCGCCTATCTTTAGCAGCTTTTTCGCAAAGCCAGGAACTTGCAGCTGATAAAGAGGGCATCTTAATCGCTGGACGTACTGGTTATGACCCACATGCCGCCGCTCGCTTGTTAAATTCTATGCAACGTCAAACAGTTCTTGCTTCTGGGCAACAAGAAAACCTTGATGATTTTTTAGCATCACACCCCTCAACTCCAGATAGAATTGAGCGAGCAATTAAATCAGCCCGCTCATTTGGCGCACCAGGTATTGGCAAAGTTGGTAGGCGCTCTTATTTGAGCGCTATTTCAGGATTAAGATTTGGCCCAAGCCCAAATCAGGGCGTAATTATTGGACAAAAATTTGTACAGCCAACCCTAAAATTTACTTTTAGCGTACCAAAAGAATATAAGTTACAATACTCTCAATCAGCCATTGTTGCGGTTGCAAATAATGGTGCAGCACTACGCTTTGACAGTGCTAAAGTTCCAAAAACTATGTCGCTTGCAAATTATTTGCGCTCAGGATGGATTGCTGGATTAAAGCCAGAAACAGTACAAAAAGACAAGCAAGGCAATATTGAGATGGCGTATGGTGAAGCGCAAACTAGCCAGTGGGTATTTAGGGTTTCAGTAGTTCGTTTTGAGGGTGAGGTCTATAGATTTATCTTTGCTGCAAAAAATGATAGTACTAAGTTTGAAAATGGAGCAAAAAACACATTACAAAGCTTTAGACGAGCAGGAAATAAAGACATTGCGCAAATTAAAAATTCTTCCATTGCCCTTGTAACTGCAAAGTCAGGAGATAGAATTTCTAATCTGGTAAATAAAATGGCAAATATCAATAATGCTAATTCTGTTTTTTTGGTGCTTAATGACCTATATCAAGATGACCCACTAATTATTGGTCAACAATATAAAATTATAAAAGTTGAATAAATCAAATTCTAAAAGAAGAGAAAAATGAATATAGGACAAGTATCAGAAAAATCTAAATTGCCTTCAAAAACTATCCGCTATTATGAAGAAATTGAGCTGATAAAACCTGCCCGAGAAAGTAATAATTACCGCAATTATTCTGAAAAAGATTTACACCGATTAAAATTTTTACAACGAGCTCGTTCGCTTGGTTTTTCTATTGATGAATGCCGCCTTTTGCTCTCGCTTTATGAAGACGAACATAGAGCCAGTGCTGATGTAAAATCATTAGCATCAAAAAAAATTACTGAAATTAATCACAAAATAAAAGAATTAAAATCACTAAAAACCACTTTAACAGCTTTAGCTGAAAATTGTCATGGAGATGACAAGCCAGATTGCCCAATTATTGATGATTTAGCAGGCAAATAAAAACTTTCAAAAAGCAAAATAAAAATGTCAACTTCAAGCCAAAGACGCAAATATCAAGGGCCTGCAATATTTAGCAAAGCCTATCGTCCATTTTTTCTAGGGGCGACTTTATGGGCTGTAATTTCGTTAATATTATGGATATTAATGCTTAGCGGAACAGTCAGCTTACCAAGTGCCTTTTCAGCAAATGAATGGCACAAGCATGAATTACTATTTGGCTATACTGGCGCAGTAATCGCAGGTTTTTTATTAACTGCCATACCAAATTGGACTGGGCGCTTACCAATTTCTGGTTTGCGATTATTTATATTAGTAAGTATTTGGCTATTAGCCAGAATAGTAATATTATTCTCTGCCAATATTAACCCAATTCTAGTAATGCTCATTGACCTTGCATTTCCGGCTTTACTTAGCTTGAGCATTTCCATTGAAATTATTGCTGGCAAAAATTGGCGCAATTTACGTGTGCTTATAGTCTTATTTGCCTTTATGTTTGCCAATCTTTATTTCCACCTTGAAATTATAAATAAAGGATATTTGCAATATTCAGCCAATTTAGCCCTTGCAATAATTATCATATTAATAATGCTTATCGGTGGGCGTATCATTCCAAGCTTTACCAGAAATTGGCTTGTTAAATCTAAACAAACAAATTTACCAACTCCATTTAATAAGTTTGATGTTATCACAATGACAGTTTCAATAATTGCACTATTATCATTTGTGTTTCTTTCTAATCAAATGCTGGTAGCTGCTTTTATGTTATTTGCAGGCTTGCTTAATCTCATTAGACTATCTCGCTGGTCGGGGATTTATTGCATAAAACAGCCGATGATATTTATCTTACATATTGCATATTTATTCATACCATTAGGATTTCTTGCTTTAGCTATTTCTAAAATTGCGCCAAATTTAATAAATGAAACAGGGGCACTGCACCTGTTTAGTGCAGGAGCAATCGGCATCATGACTATTGCAATGATGTGCAGAGTTAGCCTAGCGCATGGCGGACAAAAACCAGAGGCAGACAAAACAATATCACTGATTTTTATAGCAATAATTAGCAGTGTGATTTTACGGTTTGTCGCTGATTTCTTCCCCTCAATCAACTTTATTATTCACATAAGTGCCAGCTTTTGGATTGTTGCATTTGCATTATTCATCATTCGCTATTGGCGAATATTAACTACTTAAGTCTTGCTTTAATAAATCAAGTTTTTCTCTAAATTCTTTTGACATTGGGGCGCTAAGACCCTGTTTATCAGCTTCTAAAATTAACTCATTTGTGTGTTTTTCAATGGTTTCCTTTAACATTGCGTGCATTTCATCTGGCTCAAGGCCTCTGGGGATAGGGGGCAAAAATCTTGCCGTTGCAGTGCCAGGCCAAAGAACAAGTGCGTTGCGCGCCCAAAACAGACCAGAATTAAGCGCCACAGGAACAACAGGCACATCAAGCTCTTGATACATTTTTGCAATCCCATAACGATAGTCAGCCTCTGCTAATGGTGTTTTTCTTGTCCCTTCAGGAAAAATAATAATTTTGCAGCCATTTTTTATTGCTTCTTTTGCCTGCCTATTCATTTGTGGAATAGCTTTTGATTTCATTTTTCTATTAATAGAAATTGTATCAAAATCTCTCGCAGCCCAACCAAAAAACGGAATATCTAATAATATTTTTTTTGCAATAAAGGAAGGGCGTCCAACTTTTGGAAATATAGCAAAAATATCCCAATCTGATTGATGTTTAGAGCCAATAATGCAACCACCATCTGGGATATTTTCTTCTCCCAAAATACGAGTTTTAATCCCAACAATATAGCGCAAGAAAAATAAAGTTGAATAACCCCAATATTGCGCAATTACCCAACCAAATCTATACCAGCCTCGTTTTTTGAACAACGACAATGTTCCTAATATAATAGCAGCGAGGGCTGTATTTAGGATAAAGAAAATATAAAATATTATTGAGCGAATTGCCTGAATAATCATAATCTGCCTATTTCCCAAACTTGTTCAACTACCAAATAATTTACTACCAAGCGATTTGCGATAAAAATCTTCTCACTGTCATACGAGAAGTAAAAGCCGTAAGTCCAGCAATTATCGGCACAAGCATTAATATCCAAAAAATACCAATGATCCCAAGTGAAAAAGTTCCAAATAATATAGATACTTGCTCAGAAGAAGAATTGGGCAAAATATTTGAGCTAAGCGCACCCATTAAAACAAAGAATATAAGGGCAAATATTGCACCAATTAAAGCGCCACGAAAGCCAATTTTAAGAAACCTGCCCTGAAATTCTTTAGCCACAAACCTATTTGATGCGCCAATAAAATGTAATACATCAACAATTTCACGATTTGTAGCCATAGCCCCCCGAGTTGCAAAAACCGTTGCTAATAATGTAGCCAAAATTATTAAAACCAAGCCCAAAACTCCTGAGAAAACTATAGTCCCAGCCATAGAATTAAGCTGAGTGCGCCACACATCATGCCTATCAAGTGAAGCCCCCTTTATAATTTTAAGTTCATTTTCTAAAGTTTCAAGGTCAGCATTTGCTGGATCAGATAGACGGACAATTATTAAACGAGGAATATTCAATTCGGTTAAATCAAGCCCCTCCCCAAGCCAAGGTTTAAGCAAATCTTCGCTTTCTTCAATGCTAAGCGCACGAGCATTAGCAACACCCTTTGTTGCCTCAGCAATAGTTTCAGCTAAGCGCAAATTAGCGTCCATCAACTCGCCCTCAACAGGGCTAATTTGAATAGTTACTTCACGACCCACATCTTGTGACCAAGCAAGGGCTGATTTTTGAATTAAAATAACACCGCCAAGCGTAACAGCACAAAGAAAAGTCATAATAGCAATCAACAACATAAGAGTTCGACCCGATACGGATTTTTCAGGAACTATGGGGGTAGGTTTGCTATGTTGTTGTTTCAACTCAACCATAATTTAATTCCCCATTTTCAGTTAATTGTAAGCACGGATAATCAAATTTCTTGAGCATATTTAATTCATGAGTTGCAACAATAATTGTTGTCCCCATACGGTTTAACTCAGCAAATAAATGTAAAAGCCGCTCGGACAAAGCAGGGTCAACATTTCCCGTTGGCTCATCAGCAAGTAAAATTTCAGGGCGAGCAATAACCGCTCTAGCAATAGCTGCACGTTGTTTTTCACCACCAGATAAAAGAGCAGGCTTTGCGTGCATTCTATCACCAAGCCCCACCCACTCTAGCAATTCTGTAACATTATCTTTGTAATTTTCTTCACTTTGGCCAAGCACACGTAACGGTAAAGCAACATTTTCAAATGTGCTTAAATGCTCTAACAATCGAAATTCTTGAAACACAATCCCAATATGACGGCGCAATTCAAGCAAGCGCTCTCTTTTTAGATTTGTAATATCTTCTCCAAACATCGACATAGTGCCGCTGCTGGGTTTTAGCGATAATAATAACAATCTTAATAGCGAAGTTTTGCCAGATCCTGAAGGCCCTGTTAGAAAATGAAACGAGCCGGGCTCGATTGAAAAACTAACGTCTTTCAAGACTTCAGGGCCATCGCCATATCTAAGTCCAACATTTTCAAATTCAATCACTTCATGTCCTTTCGAATCAGTCACTTAAATCATCTTATCAGCGATAGTGTAAAAATGGGAGCTAGCTTAAGACAAAGCAATATAACTAACACTTATATTGAAATCAGACAAAATGTTTGAAGAGTTTTAACTACCTTTCATTAATATAGCCAAAACCCGATAATTATTTATGGCCAAATATGCTTATTACATGCCCAAATTGCCAGACAAATTACCAAGTAGCGCAAAAAGCTATTGGCGCTTTAGGGCGAAAAGTTGTTTGCGCTAATTGCCAACAACCATGGCAGGCAAAATTAGAACTGGCTCAAGAACCTATAATTAAGCCCAAAATAGTTGCTAATAATGATGCCTCACCTTCAAAGGAACAACAAAATAGCGATGAAATATTCTCATCTATTGACGAAAAAAACCTTGATGACGAGTTTTCCAAGCAAGAACAAATAGAAAAACAGACAACAATCCAAAAAGAAGACAGCGAAAAAAAGCCAGCAAATAATAAAATAGACAATAATAATAAGCTTGATAAATCTCTCAAAAAGCAACAAAAAAAAGCTTTGCTTAAGCGCAAAGATAATATAACACAAAATATGCCGATTAGACGCATGATACAAAATGCTAGAATTTGGGTATTAATAATATTATTACTAATAAGCGCTGGCAGTGTGTTTTTTCGCAATAATATAGTTGATGTTTTCCCACAATTTGCTGGTTTTTACGAAAGCATAGGGCTTAAAGTAAATCTGGTTGGACTTGAATTTACTAATGTTAAAACACTAATTATCAAAGATAATGGCTTTGACAAATTATCCATCAGTGCAAATATTCATAATGTTACAAATAATAAAATATCAATTCCAGACATCATAGTTAGCCTAATGGATGAAAACGAAGAAATTCTAATGCAGTGGAGCATTGCCCCAAGAGTAAAGAGCCTTAGAGCGAGAGAAATATTAGATTTTGAAACTCAACTTAAAGATGCACCCCCTGATGCTCAAACAGTAAAATTTAGCTTCGCAAGAGATTGAAGAACAATTAGGTAAATGAAAATACTATGAGAGAATTTATATGGCACGCATATTAGTAGCAGAAGATGACGATAATGTTCGCTCCTTTGTAGTTCGCGCATTAGAAATGAAGGGGCATGAGGTTTTAGAAGCTGAAGATGGCGGCTTGGCTCAAGAAGTTCTAAATCAACAAAATGGTCAATTTGACTTATTGCTTTCGGACATAAAAATGCCTGTCATGGACGGAATAGGCCTATCCTTATTTGCTGGCGCACAATTTCCAAATATCACAATTTTGCTAATGACTGGTTTTGCAGATCAACGTGAAAGAGCTAGCGGGCTTGATAGTTTAATTTATGATGTAATAGCCAAACCATTTAACCTTGCATCATTATTAGAAACAGTTGAGAACGCCCTTAATAACAAGCCGATAGAAATCACCCCACTGGCGAAAAGCGGATTAAATCAAATCTAAACTCACAGTATTTCTGCTTATGAAGCTAGTGCATTAACTCGTTTAGCAAGACGAGAAACTTTGCGTGATGCAAGGTTGCGATGTATTAGATTATGAGTTGCCGCGCTTTGAATAATTGGCTGTGCTTCTTTAAGGGCAACTTGTGCTTCCTCTTTATTGCCACTAGCAATCGCTTCTTCAACTTTACGAAGATATGTACGCATACGAGTGCGACGTGCTTTATTTACTGCTGTGCGAGCAACGATTTTGCGAACAGCTTTTTTTGCTGAAGAGGTGTTAGCCATGAATTTCCCTTTAGGATATTTAATTAAAGACTTTGTTTGTTTGCAAAATCCAAAAACAGTTAAAGCGCCCCAATGAACGCAAATCTGGCTGGTTTATAATCGCCTAATACTAACTAGTCAATAGTTTTTCAAACATCAATTTTTCCAAAAGGCTTTCATTAGGCTTTTTGACAGTTTGGACAGAAAAAACTTGAGCGTCCTGCCTGAGTAATTCGCTCTATTATTGCGGTACAATTTTGCGCATTACAAGGTTTGCCTTCTTTGCCATAAACATCAAATGAATGTTGGAAATACCCCTGTTGCCCTGTTGCTCCATGAAAATCATTTAATGTTGAGCCACCAGCCTTTATTGCCTTTTGTAAAATATTGCGCACCGCTTGCACTAATTTTTCTAGCCGTTCATCAGGGGTATTATTTTCATCAATCAATTTATTAACGGGAGTCCTTGGGTGAATTTTAGCTCGCCAAAGCGCTTCACACACATATATATTGCCAAGCCCTGCTACGTTTTTTTGATCAAGAAGTGCTGATTTAATCGGGGTGCGCTTCTTTGCAAATATTTTTACCAAAGCAATAGCGTTAAAACCATTACCCAGCGGCTCTGGCCCTAAATCACAAAGAAACTTGCAATTCTCTTCACTGCTAAAAATATCCATAAAGCCAAATCGACGTGGATCAGTATATATTAATGTATGAGGTTCGCCATTTTCAGCCAAAATACTAAATTCAACATGCAAGTGTTTTATACCACTCTTATCAGCCTTAGGATCTAAAATAGTGAAATTACCACTCATGCCAAGATGGCTAAGCAGGTTTGAACCATTACTAAGATTAAAAATCAGATATTTTGCACGCCTGTTCAGCGCAATAATTTGCTGCCCCTCAAGTTGCGAAATAAAACCCCTTGGAAAATCAAAGCGCAAATTTTTACGATTGAGCGTAACCTTTTTTATTGTTGCAGCTTTTAGATAAGGCTCAAGCCCCCTAAGTACGGTTTCAACTTCTGGTAATTCAGGCATTTATTTTTCACTTTTAATATTTACGTTGGATATTATTATAACTCTAGTCTAACATATAAGAAATAAATTCAAAAAAAGCAGACAAATGAATAATAATAGCGAATTAGGTAATTTTGGGCATAAAAAAGTGCCCCTGAATGACAAACAAGGCATGGTCAATAAAGTATTTGATAATGTCGCTTCACGCTATGATCTAATGAATGATTTAATGAGCTTTGGCGTACATCGCCTTTGGAAAGACGCAATGATTGCTCGTCTTGCACCACCAAAAAACGGCTCTCGCCCCTATAGGGTTTTAGATATGGCTGGAGGCACAGGCGATATTGCTAAGCGCATTATTAACGCCTCTTATGGTTATGCCAATGTAATAGTTGCCGATATAAATAAAGAAATGTTAGAGAACGGTAAAATAAATGCCAAAAAATGGCGCTATCCAGATCAGCTAAGTTTTGTTGAGGCAAATGCTGAAAAATTAGATTTTGAGAGCAACTATTTTGATGCCTACACAATTTCATTTGGTATTCGTAACGTACCCCGCATTGATAAAGCGCTAAGTGAAGCCTATCGAGTATTAAAGCGTGGCGGCAGGCTTTTAGTGTTAGAATTTTCAAGTGTAGATGTTGCAGGGCTTGATAAGATTTATGAGCTATTTTCTAACAAAATTATTCCTCCCTTAGGTGGCATGGTAACAGGTGATGCTAGCTCTTATAAATATTTAGTTGAAAGCATTGAGCAATTTCCAGAACCTGAAAAATTTTCAAATATGGTAAAACAAGCTGGTTTTTCAAAAGTAACTCATAGCGCCTTTAGCGGCAATATTGCTGCCCTTCATAGTGCTTGGAAGATTTAACAATGGCAATTATCTCTTATATGCGACTTTTGCGTGCTGGCTTTACCTTATCCCGAGAAGGTGCATTTTCGCTTATTCCAACACAAGGATTGCCAGCAAGTGCAAAATTTGCAATTTCCATTTTGCGCTTGGTTGAGCGCCGCTCAGTTAAAAAAACTGGACGGGTTGAGCGTCTAACTAAAGCTCTAAATAAACTAGGGCCAACCTATGTTAAATTTGGACAAATATTAGCAACCAGACCAGATATTGTTGGCATTGAAATAGCTAAAGATCTTTCCCTATTACAAGATAGAATGGACCCGTTTGACGAAAAGCTAGTTCCAAAAATTTTAGAGAGAGAACTTGAGGGCAAAGAAAAAGAGATACTTGACCTCTCCCCCGCCATTGCCGCCGCTTCCATTGCGCAGGTGCATAAGGCAAAATTAATAGATAAAAACGGCAACGAAGAAATAATTGCCGTTAAAATCTTGCGTCCAAATATTCGTGAGCAATTCAAAAAAGACATTAAAAGCTATTATGCTGGCGCAAGATTGCTTGAAAAAATAGTACCAATTATGAAGCGGCTTAACCCTGTTAAAGTTATTAAAATTCTTGATCATTCAGCAACTTTAGAGCTTGATTTGCGCTTTGAAGCGGCTAGCATTTCTGAATTTGAGGAAAATATAAAAAATGATGAGGGCTTTACGCTTCCTGAAGTTAAGTGGGATTATATTGCGCAAGATGTGTTAGTAACGTCGTTTATTGATGCAATTCCAATTAGAGATAGCAAAGCGATTGATAAAGCAGGGATTGATCGTAAAAAACTAGGCACTCATTTGATGCAAAGTTTTTTGCGCCATGCCATACGTGACGGGTTTTTTCATGCTGATATGCACCCCGGAAATCTTTTTGCAGACGCTAAAACGCACGGAATTATCGCAGTAGATTTTGGCATTATGGGGCGCATCAAAAAACAAGAGCGCAAGTTTTTAGCCAATATTATTTATGGTTTTATCACTAGAGATTATCATAGAATAGCGCAAATGCATATTGATATTGGCTATGTGCCAAAGAGCCAATCGGTCGATGATTTTGCACTAGCGTTACGCTCCATTGGCGAGCCAATTCAGGGGCAATTATCAAGTGAAATTTCTATGGGCAAATTGCTAGGGCAATTATTAGCAATAACCGAAATTTTTGACATGCAAACCCGACCAGAATTAGTCCTATTACAAAAAACTATGGTACTAGTTGAAGGGGTAGCGCTTTCGCTTGATCCAAAACTTAATTTTTGGGAGGTTTCAAAACCCGTAGTTGAAAAATGGATTAAGGAGCAAGCAGGGCCAAAAGGAAAAATCGAAGAAGCTAAAGAGGGTTTTGAAATATTACTAAAAACCGCAAAGCAAATTCCTGAACTTGTTGAGCGAGCTAATAATGTTCTTAATGAACATGAAAAATTATTAGCAAAACAGAATAATGGTTCAGGCTGGCTTAAAAAGGGCGCAATTATTATGATGTTTCTCATTGGGCTTGGTCTTATCTATAAATTATTTAGTTAACCTGCCAGCAAAAAGCAACCTAGCGAGATATAGCATGGGAAAAGAATAACGGCGGGGGTGTCGGGGTCAGGAGCGTAGCGACTAACGGCGACAAGTGTTAAAGGCGGGCGGGGGTGTTCCACCTACGCTAAAGCTACGGCGGACAAGCGGGGTCGGGCAGCCTGAGTGGCGTGAACGCAAGAAAGAATGTAGCAACCAACGGCGACAAGAATAAAAGTACGTAAGGAAAAAGAATAAACGGCGGGGGTGTCGGGGTCGGGAGCAAAGCGACCAACGGCGACAAGCATAAAAGAGAAAACCAATGCGAGTTAAAATTAATTTCATCTGGCTTGAGCATGGCAAAGGCCTAGATATACCACGCCAGCAAAGTCAGGGTGCAGCGGGCTTAGATATTTGTGCGGCCATACAAGAGAATGAAATAATCACTCTTAGGCCACAAAAACGAGTAATTATACCAGCTGGATTTTCTATTGCTTTGCCATTAGGATATGAAGCACAAATTCGCCCTCGCTCGGGCTTGGCAGCAAAATTTGGAGTTAGTGTGCTAAATGCTCCAGGAACGATTGATGCAGATTATCGTGGTGAAGTGAAAGTAATTCTCATCAATCACGGTGAGGAAGATTTTTTGATAAAGCGTGGTGATAGAATTGCGCAAATGATAATTGCGCCTGTGAGTAAAGTTGAGTTTTCGCTTACTCAACAATTAGATGACACTATTCGTGGTGAGGGCGGGTTTGGTTCAACTGGAAAAAGGTGAGGAATATGGCTGTTAGGTTTTTTAATTGGGTTCTATCTGTTATTTTAATTGTAATAATAAGCCTATCGGCTTCTTTGCCAGCACGTGCAGGGGACGATGCAATACTTAATGTAATAGGCTATTCAAATGATGGACGTTATTTTGCATTTGAGGAATATGGAATTCAAGATCCTTCTGGTTTTGCCTATTCTTCAATTTTTATTGTTGACCTAAATGATGATAGTTGGGTTATTGGCACACCAATTCGGGTGATTGAAGAATATGATGAAGCAACCTATGAAGTTGAACCTATTGATTATGGTAAAAACATCCAAGCAGTGCGCGCTATTGCTCATGAAAAAGCAAAATTTCGCCTTGAGGGGTTAAATATTACAACACCTGCTATAGTTAATGCAATTAATGGCGATGGCATAATAGAAAATGATGCTTTAACGCTTCGTTTTGGAGTTCCTGGATATGGCAGGGGCATCAGAGGGGATTATAGGCTAAAATTAGAAGTTTTTGAAACCCAATCTGCGCTTTCTTGTGCTGAGTGGAGTGATCAAGTGATTAAAGGATTTTTGTTAAAACTTGAGGACATTGGTGTTAATGAAATTGAAATCTATCGTGACAAGATCTTGCCACGCTCAAGAGGTTGCGGATTAGACTATAAGATTAGCGGTGTTTTCACTCCATTCCTAGCCAAAGATATTTCTAGAGCAGTTGCACTAATATCTGTCTATTCGCTTGGTTATGAAGATCCTGATAGGCGCTTTATTGCGGTATCAATAGGAAAATAGTACATGACACTACCAACAAAATTTTCTGAAATTTTGTATAGAGCAAAAAAGCCTTAATTGTTTTTTACCAATTCAATTATTTTATTTATTGAACGCCAATTTCGAGCCGTACAATTTACCCCCAATAATTTCTCTGCCCTCATTGCTAATTTTGAACGTCCAAAGCCTTCTGGTGTATGAAGGTAAAATATTTTGCCTTTTAAGAGATAATTTTCGCTTGCTAATTTAATTTCGTCAACTCTCTTAAAATCAGGATTGGTTGGGAATTGCTCAAGAAAAAATAGATGCAACAAATTGGGTTGCTGCTGCGCTTTTTCAAACGGGTTATCTTTTGCAGCTTGCTCAATTTCATCAAGCGAAAGCACAAGTACATTTGGTGCAAAATTATATTGTTCAAAAATGAGTTGTTTAATTTTTTCACTCAAAACAAACTGGTCGGTTTGCTTGTTGCTAAGGATAATATTGCCAGATTGAATATAGGTTTTGACATTTCCAAAACCGCTAGCCTCAAGCAAAACAACAAGCTCTTTCATAGGTAATTTATTTTTGCCACCAACATTTACACCACGTAAAAGAGCAATATATTTAGTCTTTTCATTCATTATTTAAGCGTCAGGGTGCTTAAACACCAAACTGGCATTTGTGCCACCAAAACCAAACGAATTGGAAAGAACCGCACCAAGCGAAGCATTATCCACTCTTTTGCGTAAAATAGGCATATCAGCAAAGTCAGGATCAAGTTCAAAAATATTGGCGCTTTCGCACATGAAATTATGGTTCATCATTAGGATTGAGAAAATACTCTCCCAAACCCCTGTTGCACCAAGCGAATGACCCGTAAGAGATTTAGTTGCAGATATTGGTGGGCATTTATCTTCATTGCCAAACACTTCTCTTAAAGCTTCAATTTCTTTAGTATCACCAATTGGCGTAGAAGTTCCATGTGGATTGATATAATCAATAGGCATTTTCACGCTTGCAAGCGCTTGGCGCATACAACGCACTGCCCCCTCACCAGATGGCGCAACCATATCAGCGCCATCAGATGTTGCACCATAGCCAATTAGTTCAGCATATATTTTTGCGCCACGTGCTTTAGCATGTTCATATTCTTCAAGCACCAAAACCCCAGCACCACCAGCAATAACAAAACCATCACGATTTTTATCATAGGTACGAGATGCAATCTTTGGCGTATCATTAAAATTTGAACTCATCGCCCCCATTGCATCAAAAATATTTGACATGCTCCAATGTAAATCTTCAGATCCACCAGCAAACACAATATCTTGCTTGCCCATTTGGATTTGCTCATAAGCGTTACCAATGCAATGCTTTGAAGTAGCGCAAGCAGAAGAAATAGAATAATTAACTCCATGAATGCCAAGCGGAGTGGCAAGAGTTGCCGAAGCGGTTGAACTCATGGCTTTTGGCACAACGGTTGGCCCAATGCGTTTTGGCCCTCTCTCAACAGTTATTTGCGCCGCCTCAACAACTGCCTTTGTTGAAGGTCCACCCGAGCCCATAATTATTCCAGTGCGAGGGTTGCCACGATAATCTTTTTCCTCAAGACCTGCATTTTTAATGGCCTCTAATATAGCAATATAATTCCAAGCTGAGCCTTTTGCCATAAAGCGAGTGGTACGGCGATCAAGCACTTCAAACGGATCAAGGTTTGGCTCGCCTTGAACTTGAGAGCGGAAACCATATTTTTCATAATCAATGGCCTTGGAAATACCAGACTTGGCCTGTTTTAAGCTTATAAGAACTTCGTTCACATTATTACCGATTGAAGAAACAATCCCCATTCCGCTTACAACTACCCGTCTCATAACATTCTCCAACTTAAAAAATATCTAGCTTATTCTATCGGCAATAGCCCAACTTTAAGGTTTTTCGCTCTATATATTATCTCACCATCTGCCTTCATTATAGCATTAGCAACGCCAAATGGAAGCGGTTTACGCATGTGTTTTCTTATATCAACTTCGAATTCAAGCAATTTTTTGTCATTTGTTGCTTGACCAGTAAATTTTATTTCCCCGCCCAAGGCTCGCCCTCTTCCGGGTGAACCTGACCAACAAAGAAAAAACCCAACCAATTGCCACATAGCATCAAGCCCTAAACATCCGGGCATTACTGGATCGCCAATAAAATGACATTTATAAAACCATAGGTCAGGATTGAGGTCTAATTCAGCCTTTATTTGTCCTCTACCAAATTCACCGCCCTCACCATCAATATGGGTAATACGATCAAACATCAACATTGGTGGCGCTGGAAGTCTAGCAAAGCCTTCACCAAAAAGCTCACCCCGCCCACTAGCTAATATTTCTTCGTAACTATAAGAATTTTTGCGATCTATAATTGTCATAACAACCCCTTTTAATACTCTCTTGGTAAACGTACAAAGCATTAGGGTCAACTAAATGAAGTATATTTGAAAGCTTCAAACTGGTAAAACTTGAAATATTTCACAATTTTAGCCTATTTTACGCCATAGATCATTAATTCTTGCCCATTTTTTTTTAACCAACCTTTACCACGCTCCATATCAGGCAATGTTTTTTCAACATTTTTCCAAAAAGCTGGCGAGTGATTCATTTCGAGCAAATGTGCAACTTCGTGCGCAACAACATAATCTAGCACAAAGGACGGAGCTAAAATAAGCCGCCAATTAAAATTTAAGCGAGCGGAACTAGAGCAAGATCCCCAACGGCTAGATTGTGAGCGGATAGAAATAGATTTGGCTTTAACTTCAAGATTTTGACAATGAATAATTACAGATTTTTCAACATCTATTCGTGTTTGTTTTTTTAGCCAATCCTCAAACCGACGTGCCATATGATGCTCACCTCCGGGAACTTGCAAAGCCAACTCATTTTCATTTGTGATTAATTCAACCTGCCCCCTTAAGCGATTATCCATTTTTATTTTATGCTCAATGCCCCTTAAAGGAATTATTGCACCATCAATAAACGCAATATTTTTTGGTGCATGTTTTAAGCGAGTAATTAGCCATGATTTATGACGAAATAAAAATGCCTCCGCCTCCCCTATTTTGCCGTATGGGGGAATTGTTAAACAGGGAATACCACCTGTTAAAATTGTTAAGCGATAAGATTTTGAGCGCACATGCGTTTTTATTTTCACTGCAACTTCTTTACCCTCAAGATTGAGAGCCAAATAGGCAGGAAATCGTGATTTCTTTTTCTTAAATGAAAACATCTCTAGCACTTTTCATAGCAGTTATTTAGCAAATTTTACATTAGCCTCATAGGCCTTCAGGCTTGTTTATCGCCCAAAGCCAAGCACGAGTGCTCGAACTTTCAAACAATCCAGCTAATTGATAAGGATCATTTTTAGCAATTTCTTTTGCTTGTGCAATATTTTCAACTTTCACAACAATTAAAGAGCCACATGGTTTTTCATTTTCATCCAAAAAAGGCCCTGCCAACACTAATTTTTCACCCAAAGCGTCAAGATATTTTAGGTGTTCATCACGAGTTTTAAGGCGCAAATCTAGCGCTCCGTGCCTGTCTTTAGTTTCAATAATAAATAACATTATTCCTCTTTCTTTAATGGGCGCAACATGAGTTGCTCAACAATTTGCTCAATATTGGCGCTATTATTGAGTATCATATTAGTAGCCGAAATTAGCGGCGCATCTATTTGATATTTATCAACTAATTCAAGCGCAACGGGCGCACTAATAACCCCTTCAGCCAATTTTGCACCCTCATTTAAAATTTGCTGCTTGTTTTTTCCTTGCCCCAATAATCTTCCAAACAAATAATTCCTAGATTGCTCAGAAGTACAACTAAGAGTGAGATCACCAATGCCAGCCAGTGACACCATGCTTTGCTTTGTGCCACCCATCTTAACAATAAGTCGCACCATTTCAGCGTAAGCTCTAGCGATTAACGCCGCACGAGCCGATAGGCCAAGCCCCGCTCCCTCAACAGCACCACACGCTAATGCATAGACATTTTTTAGCGCTCCAGCCAATTCAATACCAATAATATCGTCATTGCTATAAAGCCGAAGATATTTACTAGAAAGGGTGCTGGCGATTTTATTGGTTAGTGCATTATTATTTTCTAACCCAGCTAATGTTACAGCCGTAGGCAAGCCAGAGGCCACATCTTTAGCAAAACTTGGGCCACTAAGAACTAAAGGAATAGCGCTTGGCACAATGGATCTTAAAATTTCACTTTGGCGCATAAGAGTTTTTTCTTCCAATCCCTTAGCACAAAGAATAATTGGCTTGCTTGCCAATAGCACCTCATCTATTTCTTGCAACACAATACGAGTAACTTGCGCTGGTACGACCATTAAAATAATATCGCTATTTCTAAGTTCACCTTTATCGAAATGCGCTTCAATATTATTTGAGAGCTTTTGTTCACCCAAAAACCTTAGATTTTGTCTTGTTTGATTTATTTCTTTAGCGTGCGTCTCGTCTTGAGTAAAAAGCTTAACCTTATTACCAGCATTAGCGCTGGCTTGTGCCAAAGCAGTGCCCCACGCCCCAGCACCAATAATGCTTATATTTTCAAAGCTCATTTTTACGTACCTTCATATCTTCGCTATCTAACGGCCACCTTGGCTTGGCAACAAAATCTAAACCATCACTCGCACCAAGCGCCAACCGCTCAGCCCCAGCAAAAGCCACCATAGCACCATTATCGGTGCAAAGAGAAATCGGCGGAACTATTAAAGTTGCATTCTGTTGTAGCGCAATTTTATTTAGCGCTTTTGATATTTCTTTATTTGCCGCCACTCCACCAGCAACAATAAGCTGACATTTTATATCTGGAAACTCTTGCTTAAACTTAATAATAGCATCGTTAGATCTAGCTGAAATAATATCAATCACTGCTTGTTGAAATGAAGCGCAAATATCACAAATATCTTGCTCATTAAGCGGCGCAATTTTTTCAGCCTGAAGGCGCACTGCCGTCTTGAGGCCTGAAAAAGAGAAATCAAGCCGCTTTTCATGTAACAATGGACGAGGAAACTTAAAGCGCTTATTATCCCCTTTTAGTGCCATCTTTTCAACTTTTGGGCCCCCCGGCATTCCAAGCGAAAGCATTTTTGCAACCTTATCAAAACATTCACCCAAAGCATCATCAATCGTTGTGCCCCAAAGCTGATAATCACCAATATTTTTTACCAATAAAAATTGCGAATGACCGCCAGAAACTAACAACATAAGATATGGAAAACTAACATCATCGCTAAGGCGCGCGCTAAGCGCATGTGCCTCTAAATGATTTACTGCAATAAGCGGCTTATTAGTTGCAGCGCTAAGCCCTTTGGCAAATGTTAGTCCCACCAAAACGCCACCAATTAATCCCGGCCCTGCCGTTGCAGCAATTGCGTCGATTTCATCAAGCCCAATATTTGCCTCTTCAAGCGCTTTTTGTGTAATATTTTCAAGGTGTATAATATGCGATCGAGCGGCTAATTCTGGCACAACACCACCAAAATCTTTATGTTCTTTAAGTTGGGTTCGAACAATATTAGATAAGATTTCTCCTCTGCCCAAACCGTAATGCGCAACAACAGAAACCGCCGTTTCA
>JAMONS010000071.1 GCA_027065555.1 Hyphomicrobiales bacterium
AAAAGCTAATGGCGTTAATGCCAAAACACTTAAAGATCGCTTGCGTGTTGGGATCGCATGGTCAGGGGTCACTCAGAACGTTATTATGCCTCGTGTGCAAATATCAGATTTAGAGCTGAATGAAAAAGCTGAAAGCGAGCTTAAAGAAACTCTAAATTATGATTTTATGCTCAAAGAAGTATTATTCATTATTCCTCAAGGGTCAGGTATTTCTAAATCAAAAAGAACCTCTCAAGCCAACCAATATCGCAAGAGTTTTCAAGGTTGCAACAGTGCTGTTGATCTTTCGCTTTCTTATAGAGATGTAGCAGTGCTAGATATTGGCAGGCGTCATGCAACGCAATTACCAGATGCTTTAGCAAAAGAGTTAGTCAAACTTAATGCTGGTGGCATTACAAAGCCAAGGGTAGTTGCAAGAGGCGTTTCAATGTTAGCTGTTTGCTCAAAAACTTCTGCTCGTGATTTAACATTCATTAAAAGCGGGTTGCGTCAAGAAGCAGGCAACGAGAAACTAAAAGATGCGACAGAAGACTACCTTAAACGTCTAAAAGATCGTGCTTCGATTATAATTCACTAAATGAAAAATAAGCCATTACCTATTGCTAGTTCTAGACCTCTACCTATTGCGGTTTCTATGGGCGAACCCGCTGGTATTGGCCTTGATTTAATTATTGAGTTATATTCTTTGCGTAACGAAATGAACTTACCGCCCTTTATTGTCTATGGGAATTCCGCCCTTATAAGGCAAAGAGCAAAACATCTAGGTAAAAAAATAGCTATAACTGAATGTTTAGCAAAAGATGCTAGTTCTTATTTTGCTAATTATTTGCCGATATTTAATATTGGCGAGAACTTCATCGACAGTCCAAAAATAATTAATAAACAAACAGCAAAAATTACTATCCAATCGATCGAAAAGGCGGCTGAAGATAATATTTCTGGTCAATGTAAAGCTCTAGTCACTGCTCCAATACAAAAATCTGCGCTTTATGATGCTGGCTTTAAGTTTGCTGGCCATACAGAGTTTTTGGCTTCCCTTTGCAAAGAAAATGAGCAACCCCCCTTCCCCATTATGATGTTAGCACATGAAAATTTAAGAGTTGTGCCTCTAACTATCCATGTTCCATTAAAGCAAGTACCAAAGCTATTAACAAAACAGCTAATTATTAGCAGCGCCAAGATTATTGCCAATGATTTGCAAAAACGCTTTAATATCAGAGACGCAAAATTGGCAATTTGTGGGCTTAATCCACATGCTGGAGAAGGTGGTACAATAGGCCTTGAGGATAGAGATATAATTGCCCCTAGTGTCAAAGAATTACAACAATTTGGAATAAATATTGTTGGCCCCTTACCCGCCGATACAATATTTTACCCTCCTCACTGGAAAAAATATGATGTAATTTTAGCTACCTATCATGATCAAGCACTAATCCCGATTAAAACACTAGCTTTTGATAAAGGGGTAAATATCACGCTTGGCTTGCCAATTATTCGCACCTCACCAGACCACGGAACAGCGCTTGATTTGGCAGGCAGTGGAAACGCATCAATATCATCTATGTTGGCAGCATTAAAAATGGCTGATAAAATGAGCATGGAAGTAGAATGAGCATTGATAATTTGCCACCCCTTAGAGAAGTAATTGAAAAATATAATTTAAGAGCAAAAAAAAACTTGGGTCAAAATTTCTTACTAGATCTAAACCTAACCTCAAGAATTGCTAGAAGTTCTGGTCGATTAGATAACCACACAATCATTGAAATTGGCCCCGGCCCGGGAGGTTTAACTCGTGCTCTTTTAAGTGAAGGCGCTAAAAAAGTCATTGCGATTGAAAAAGATGAGCGCACAAAACCTGCCTTAGAAGAGATATCAGATGCCTATCCTAATCGCTTAGAGGTAATTTTTGCCGACGCTCTAGAAATAGATTATAGCTCATTAGCTGATGGGCCTACAAAAATAGTTGCGAATTTACCGTATAATATTGCAACTCCATTGCTTATTGGTTGGCTAACTAACCAACAATACCCACCATTTTTTGATAGTTTAACTTTAATGTTTCAAAAAGAAGTCGCGATGCGTATCTGCGCGCAAAGTGGATCAAAAACCTATGGTCGTTTAAGCGTATTAAGCACTTGGCTAACTGATGCCACTCTAATGTTTAATGTTGATAAAAGCGCCTTTACGCCACCACCAAAAGTTACTTCTTCCATAGTTCACCTTGTTCCAAAAGAAGTAGATAAATCTATCAAAATAAGCGCTTTAGAAAATGTAACAAAAGCAGCATTTGGACAAAGGCGTAAGATGATACGTCAAAGCCTTAAATCACTCAACTTGCCAGTTAAAGAACTATTAGAAGCAGCTAATTTAACAGGTACAGAGCGAGCTGAGGATCTGCCGATTAGTAGTTTTTTGCAAATGGCTAAACTATTATCTTGAGAATAAAAAGATAGATATTTGACAAAATCCACCCAAAACAATTCATTTTACCCCCTTCGCACCCATTTTTATTAATTCATTATAAATTCTTTGCTTTTTACTTGTTTTATCTTAAATCAAAGCCTCATTGACCACAAGCAGAGCGAAGCTATTAATCCGCACCGCGCACCTTTATGTTGGCGTCTGGGGCAGGGCGGAATATCTTTTGTACGAAGAACACAGCTACTGCCCCTGCAACACCGATCAAATCAGAGACCCAACCTCCTTCAATCATGAACAGCGCTGATACTATTAGCCCAAGACTAAGGAACCATGCAGTTCGTGCACCTATAAACCACCCCTGTATGCCTGAGGATAATAGATACACCCCAAATATAGCTGTAATGGCAGCCCTGGTTATCTCGAACCATGTGCCATCCATCAAAATAGCTGAGTTATAGAAGAACATGAAGGGGACGATAAAGGCTGAAATGCCAATCTTGAACGACGCCATCGACGTTGACATCGGATTATCTCCCGATATTCCTGCCGCTGCATAACTGGCCAAGGCCACTGGTGGCGTTATGGCCGACACCACAGCAAAATAGAACACAAAGAAATGTGCTGTTAGCAATGGAATGCCAAGTTGCACAAGGCCCGGTGCAACCACAGAAGCTGCAACTGCATAAGCGGCTGTTGTGGGCATGCCCATGCCCAATAAAATGGCAATCAACATCGCAAACACCAAAGCTAGTAATTGGCTAGCTTCTGCAAGACCAAGCAGCAACGAAGAAAAACGTGCGCCAACGCCGGTCAGTGAGATAACACCCACGATAATACCCGCTGCAGCACACACGGCGATAATTTGGATCGACATGATCCCAGCGCTTTGGAATGCTTTAATAACCGAGACAAAGCTCATGCCATCATTAACGGTTTGCTCACGCGTTAGATTATTGCGATGACGGTAAAATGCAACGCCGGCCATTATCAAAATCAAGATTATACCCGCACTGGTGATAATACGCTGATCAAGTGAAGACAGGACATAAAACGCCCCCATCGCTACAAGCGCTGCCACCCCGATGATAACGACCTGTAAGAAAAGAGATCCCAGCAGACCCGTTTTTCGAGTGCGCATAAACAATTGTTCTAGACGCATCTCAGCAGGTGCCAGCCAACTTATAACGGCGGCCGCAACTGTGGCTAGTGTACCAGCCCGTATAACAGAATAGCCTTGAAAAAGGGCGGCAATCAAAATAATGATTGGCAAGAATAAAAATACACGACGTGCCAGTTCCTTGAATTTTGGCAATTCATCTTCACGCATACCGCGCATGCCAAGTTTAGCCGCTTCAAGATCGACCATAAAGTAAATAGAGGTAAAATAAAGCACGGCTGGAATAATGGCGGCAATGGCAATGTCCGCATAAGGAATGCCAGTAATTTCAGCCATGATAAAGGCACCAGCCCCCATGATCGGTGGCATGATTTGCCCGCCGGTTGAGGCAGCGGCTTCAATCGCACCAGCAGTTCTTTTCGGGTAACCTACTTTTTTCATCAACGGAATAGTGAGTGAGCCAGTCGCCACCACATTACCTGCGGATGTGCCGTTGATCATCCCCATCAGGCCAGAAGCAAAAATGGCAACTTTAGCTGGGCCGCCACGGGATTTACCAGCAGCAGCAAAGGCAAAATTAATAAAATAATCCCCCACTTTTGACGATTGCAAAAAGGCAGCAAAAATTATGAACAAAATAATATAGGTCGAAGATACTGCTGTTGTTGGGCCAAGAATACCTGCATCGGTGTAAACTTGACTAAAAAAACGTTGCCACGAAATATTAGGGGCATTCAAAAATCCTGGTAAATTTTCGCCTACAAAAACATAGATTAAAAACATACCTGCTATGACGATTAGAGCCATCCCAGCCACGCGACGGGTCAGTTCCATAATCAAGGCTGTTCCAGCGATCGCAGCAAGACTCATACCGATGGGCGCAAAAGGTGTACCAGTAGAATTGCGCATCAAGGTGCCGAATATGGTAATGAGATAGATAGCAACGCCAATACTTGCTAAAGCCAGAAGCACATCTGGGGCAGAAAACTTGGCTCGATCACGGCGATGGAACCAGCTCAAAACAATTCCGCCGCCAGTCGCTATCAGCAAAGGCACACCAAAGTGCCAAGTTTCACGAAATTTTATAGTCTCATCGATACCATTCCACATAACCCCGCCAGCAATTTCATTGGCAAATCCAAGAGCTGTGTAAATCGCATAAATAGCGGGAATCATCAGTCCATAGGCGATGTATCCAAGTACTGGGGTCTCTTTGCTTGCATCTTCTTTAAAATCATGAGCGGCAAAAAGCATAAAGCCTAATATGAGTGCACCAGCAATATGCACAATGCGAAAATTCCATGTCTCTAAGGGAAAACTTGGCAAAAATGCAATGTTAATGCCGGTCATTTCATAAAGCGATAACCCGTTCAAAGCCGCCATATGAAACGCGGCATATAATGTTGCAAAACCCGCAACCAACAAATGAGAATTCCCGACAAACAGACGTCGGTTGAGTTCAACCGTCTTCTCTTCGTCCACGCCATCGGCCAGAATAACTTCTTCGTTTGTTTTTACTGATTGTTCGCTCATAGATTCCCTCTTATTGGGCCGGTTATGTATTGGAGGCGGCACCTTTAACATTGAAAAAGCCGCACCCCACTTTGGGCGCGGCTTATATTTTAGGGTTATTCCAACTTACATACCGCTGTGGATCATGTCAGCAGAAATAGTCGCGCCAGCATTTTCAGTGAACCACTTTGCAGCACCTGGGTGCCACATCATAACAGTATTTTTGTCCCAATTTTCAGGAACCGTAGAACGAGCTGCACGGTGAATGCCCATCATCCGTTCGTTATCTGACATTACCACATCTACAACCGCATAAACAAAGGACTCAGGCAGGTCACAATTGGCAATAGAAAAATTCCACATGGACACAGAACGTGCATCAGCATCAAGTGAGGTGTAAGAATCAGCGGCAATATCAAACTGAGAAACAGGGAAAGCTGCCATAATTGTAGCTTGCTCTTCTTCAGTGAACTCAATGATGTTCACATCAGTTTGCACTTCAAGTTGGCTAACAGCTGGAACCGGAACACCCGCAGCAAATGCGATAACGTCTAGCAAGCCATCTTGTAATTGGCCTCCAAGATCAGTCCAACCACCATTGCGGCGTTCAAAATCTACGCCAAGTTCTTCCATCATACGAGGGAAGTAAGTATCGGACGTGGATCCAGCTGGACCAAAGCCAATACGCGCACCGGCAGGAATATCAGCAATAGTTTGAATGCCTGAAGAGGTTAAAGCTGTAACCGAAAACGGGGTTTGATACATTGGGAACATAGCACAAGCACCCGTCATCTTTAAACCAGGAGCAATTGGGTTGGTGCCATTAATTGATTCAGAAGCGGGACCCATTGTGGTCATGCCGAACTGAACTTCACCAGTATGAACTAAAGCCATATTCTGCATTGGGCCACCAGTAACTTCGCCACCGCCAGATAAACCAAGCTCATCAGCAACTAAATTAGCCCAGCCAGCGCCATAAGCAAAATATGTACCGCCCTGAGAGGCTGTGCCTACGGTGAAGCTTTCAGGCCAACCGGTGCGATCTTGATGTCCACCAGCAAAAACAACTGTGCTGGTTAACGCTGCAACCAATGCAAGTGTGGATATTTTAGAAATTTTCATATTTTTATTCCTCATGTTAAGTTTAAAGTTACTCTTATCCATAACTGACAAAAGCATTTAACCACATCCCTTGCGTGGCTTATATATTTGAAAATCCTACCATGGTCTAGATTGGACTTCAACCCGTTGACTTATGATTTTAGGAAAGTTACAATGCTTGGCTACTACCTATTATCACTGCCTTTTTTCCTATTCTCTTGAGGTGTTTACCCCACCCACTGGGCTAAAATCGGAGATAACGGGCATGTCGCTTCTAAACGTTGTTAAGGCCGCCCTGCCCTTTGTTGCTGTGTTGATGATATTCTTGGTCATCGTAACTTACACCCCTTGGCTCTCAACTTGGTTGCCTTATTCCCTCATGGGCCCTGAGTTAATTATTGGGCGATGACTTACATGTATTGAAAACTGAATGAATTTAATTTATTAGTTTCACAATGATTGTTAAGCGGTGATGTCATCACCACCCTCGTCATAGTCGTGCTTGACACGGCTATCCATGCAATATACCGATTCTGTTTGGATCTTCGGGTCAAGCCCGAGGACGACGACGAAGAGAGAACAATAAGCATGGCAAGAAAAATAATAATTGATACCGATCCCGGACAAGACGATGCAATAGCAATATTGTTAGCGCTTGCCTCTCCTGAATTAGAAGTGATTGGAATTACTACAGTTGCTGGTAATGTGCCACTAAATCTAACAACCAAAAACGCCCTAAAAATTCTTGAAGTTGCTGGCAAAACTGAAATACCTATCTTTGCGGGTTGTGATGCGCCACTAAAGCGTAAATTAGTAACCGCAGAACATGTGCATGGCGCAACAGGGTTAAATGGTATTGCTTTGCCTGAGCCTAAGATAAAGGCACAGAGTCAACACGGAGTTGATTTTATTATTCAGGCTTTGCGTGGAAATGAAACTGGCACAATTACGCTTTGCCCGCTTGGCCCTTTAACAAATATTGCCAGCGCCATGCAAAAAGCTCCTGATATTATTTCGAAAATTAATGAGATAGTGTTGATGGGCGGTGCATATTTTGAAGTTGGCAACATAACTCCTGCTGCTGAATTTAATATTTATGTCGATCCAGAAGCGGCAGATATTGTCATGCGTTCGGGCGTGAAAATCACTATGTTACCGCTTGACGTAACCCATCAAGTCCTCACCACAAACAAACGCATAAGCCGCCTTAAAAATTCAGGAAATGAAACAGGGAAAATCGTTGCCTCTTGGGTTGATTTTTTTGAGCGATTTGATGAAGAAAAATATGGATCAGATGGAGCGCCATTGCATGATCCTTGCGTTATTGCTTATTTAATTAAGCCAGAATTATTTTGGGGGCGACAAATAAATGTGCAAATTGAAACTCAAAGTGATTTAACAAGAGGCATGAGCGTTGCTGATTATTGGGGCGTAACCGATAAACAAGAATGTCCGCGCAACGTCAAATTTTTGCGAAATGCAAATGCAAACGGCTTTTATGAACTATTATTTGAACGTCTAAAAAAACTTCCTTAAAATAGATAATTATGCTCTAGTTTTATTAATCAAAACAGATTATAGACTTCCATTATGGCCCCGTAGCTCAGCTGGATAGAGCAACGGACTTCTAATCCGTAGGTCGTACGTTCGAATCGTACCGGGGTCACCATTTATTCTTTTATTATTGTCGCCGTTGCTCGCTTTGCTCCCGACCCCGACACCCCCGCCGTTTATTCTTTTATTATTACCGCCGTTGGTCGCTTTGCTCCCGACCCCGCTTGTCCGCCGTAGCCTTGGCGTAGGCGGAACACCCCCGCCATTGGATCTATTTTTAATCGTTTATATTGAGAAATATTAATTAGAGTTTTTTCATAAATACATGCGCATCTAAATTTTTTCTATAATGATTACGCTTAATTTTGCGCAAAACATAATTATTGCGCTTGAAAAAATTAATTGCATCCTTGCCATCATTTCGTAAATATAGACGTAAACTAGAGCGAGTGCATAGGCTCTCTGCTTTTTGCAGTAATTGATATGCAACTTTGTGCGAAGCAAATTCTGGGTCTGCTGCAAAAAAATAAAGCGCAGACCATGGGCGAAATATTTTATTTACGACAATAATAGCACCAGCAAGTTCGCCATCAATTTCATATTGTAGCTTAATCGCATTAGAATTTGCCAAAGCCCAATCTAAATCTTTTTGCAAAATATATATTTCGCCAATTGATCTGAGTTGTAATTCAAGCAACTTAGAGCTGCCCTCATTATATGCGCTAATCATAATTTACCTAAATAAAAACCAAAGCCTTAAATACATTCTGATATATTCACTTATTACTTATTAATTTGGCGCTAAATATTATTCTATCCTAAATTTTTTATTACTATAGGAAGTAAATCTGGTAAATCATCTGCAATTAAACCAGCGCCGCCAAATTTTTGCCCTGCCATTGCGTGTAAATATACTCCAGCGCTTGCAGCATTATGTGCCTTCATGCCTTGTGCCATTAAACCTGCAATAATCCCCGCTAACACATCGCCAGAGCCTGCCGTTGCAAGTTCTGGTGGTGCATTGTTATTTATGGTGCTTGAGCCATCAGGCGCGCAAATTACGCTATCAGCACCCTTAAGCACGATGATAGCACCGCAAATTTTGGCAGCTTTTCTTGCTTTTTCAAGTTTTGAGCCCGTAATTTTGGGAAATAGGCGCTTAAATTCACCCTCATGCGGAGTTAGTACAACATTTATTGTTTGACGTTGTTTTATTGCGTTAAACAAAATTTCAGGGTTATCCGAAAAACTGCTCAAACCATCGGCATCAATTACCAAGCTAGCACTTGATTGCAACGCCGCCAGAGCTAATTGTTTTGTTTCTTTTGCAACGCCAAGCGCTGGGCCAATAACTACACAATTATATCTTTTATCTAACAATAACTTTGAAAGCTCATGTGCATTATTTATTTCTTCAAGCATTATTGAACTTAAATGCGAGGCATGGATCAGCAGAGCTGGTTTTTTGCCTACTAACGTAACTAGACCTGCCCCAATTCTAAGCGCCGCCCGTGCCGCCAAACGAGCAGCACCGCTATGTAATTCATCACCAGAAACCACAACGCAATGCCCTGCATCATATTTGTGACTAGATAATTTCCTCTTGGGCAATTGCCATAAGTTCGGAGCATTAAGCCAGCAATTAGCTTTAATTTTTTGCAACACGCTTTTTGGGATGCCAATATTTTTTATGTGTAGCTGTCCGCAATATTTGCGTGCTGGCAATAAATAATGCGCAGGTTTAGCCCTAAAAAAACTAACGCTATGAGTTGCCTTAATAGCAATCCCCCTCACCTCACCACTTGCTCCATCAATGCCTGAGGGTACATCAACGGCAATGGTTGGGATTTTGCTTTGATTTATTTTGCTTATTACCTCAAATGCTTTGTCTTTGATTTCACGACAAAGCCCTGCACCGAAAATAGCATCGACAATCAGTTGTTTGCCTTTAAGTTCAATATTTTCAAAGCTAGAAATCTTACCTTCATACCTATCAGCATTTATTCTTGCATCACCTTTAAGCAAAGATTTTGCACCCAATAATGCTAACTCAACCTCGAAACCCTTTTGAGCTAAAAGCCTAGCAACAACAAACCCATCACCGCCATTATTACCAGGCCCACAAACAATGAGCACCGAGCAAGGAGTATAATTCTCCTCAATTAGTGCAACAATCG
>JAMONS010000072.1 GCA_027065555.1 Hyphomicrobiales bacterium
GTTCTTAAAGTATTACAAGACGGCGATGTAGCCTAAGGGTTTGATGATGACAAAATTTGCGGACGTATTTGTGCATGAAAGCGCTTATGTTGATGAGGGTTGCGAGATTGGTGCTGACACAAAAATCTGGCATTTTTGCCACATAATTACTGGCACAAAAATTGGCACAAATTGCTCATTTGGGCAAAATGTTATGGCAGGTCCAAATGTGAGTGTTGGCAACAATTGTAAAGTGCAAAATAATGTCAGTCTTTATAATGGCGTGACTTTAGAAGATAACGTGTTTTGTGGGCCTTCTTGTGTATTCACCAATGTGCTAACTCCTCGTGCGGGGGTTGAGCGTAAAGACGAATATGCCCAAACCCTAATTAAAAAAGGCGCAACCATTGGCGCAAATGCAACCATAGTTTGCGGCAATTCACTTGGGCAATATTGCACCATTGGCGCAGGCGCAGTTATAACAAAAGACGTGCCAGATTTTGCCCTAATGGCAGGCGTGCCAGCAAAGCGCATCGGCTGGGTTTCTCGCTCTGGAGATTTACTAAAAAGCGACCTCATCTGCCCACGCACTAACGAAAAATATAAAGAAACAAAAAACGGCTTACAGCTAATTAAGGAATAAACAATGGATAATATCCAATTTATCGACCTTCAAGCACAGCGTGCTTATTTAGGATCTAAAATTGATGATGCGATGAAACGAGTGCTGGAGCATGGTAAATATATTATGGGACCAGAAGTTAAAGCATTTGAAAAGCAATTAGCTGAGTTTGGCGGCACAAAACGAGCCATTTCTTGTGGCAATGGCACAGATGCCTTGTTACTTCCGCTTATGGCTTGGGGAATTGGCAAGGGCGATGCAGTATTTTGCCCAAGCTTTACCTTTGCCGCTACTGCCGAAATGATTGCAATTACTGGCGCAACTCCAATTTTTATTGATGTTTTGCCAAGCACTTTTAATATTGATGTAAAGCAGCTTGAGAGAGCGATTGAAGATATAAAAGCAAAAGGCGAACTTGAGCCAAAAGTGGTGATTTCAGTTGATATTTTTGGTCAAATTGCTGATTATAAATCACTAAAAGAAATATGCGATAAACACGATCTAAAACTATTCTCAGATGCTGCTCAAGGTTTTGCTTCTAGCGTTGATGGCAAACAAGCAGGTGATTTTGCTGATGTTGTTTCAACCAGTTTTTTCCCTGCAAAGCCGCTTGGTTGTTATGGCGATGGCGGTGCTTTGCTTACCAATGATGATGAATTGGCAGATATTATTGAAAGCCTAAGAGTGCATGGAAAAGGAAGCGATAAATATGACAATGTAAGAATTGGCGTAAACTCTCGCCTTGATACATTGCAAGCAGCAATTTTAATTGAAAAGCTGAATATTTTTGCTGAAGAAATTGAAAAGCGCAATAAGATTGCTGCTCGTTATAGTGAAGAATTGGCAGATTATGTAAGCGTTCCATTTGTGCCAGAGGGCGTGGTTTCTACTTGGGCGCAATATACTATTCAATTTAATAAACGTGATGAATTACAAACAAAATTAAAAGCGGCAAATGTGCCAAGCGTGGTTTATTACGCCAAGCCGTTACACGAGCAAACCGCATATAAACATTATCCAATTGCTGGCAACGGGCTTCCTATTACTGAACAGTTAGAAAAAACAGTTCTTAGTTTGCCAATGCACCCATATATGGATAAAGAAACCCAAGACTATATTATTAAAAGCGTAAAAGACGCAGTAAAAGCCATTGCTTAAGGAATATAAAGTGACGCAATCAGATAAATTAAAACAAGTAAGCCACGAATTTATTGAGAAAATTACAGCGAAAAAAAGCCTGATTGCGATTGTTGGGCTTGGTTATGTTGGGCTGCCACTAATTATGGGTTTTAACAAAGTTGGTTTTTCTACCCTTGGCATTGATATTGATGATAGCAAGGTGCAATCACTAAAAAACGGCAAAAGCTATATTGCGCATTTTGGTGATGCGGGAGTTAAAGAAATGGCTGATAGCGGGCGTTTTGATGCCAGCACAGATTTTGCT
>JAMONS010000073.1 GCA_027065555.1 Hyphomicrobiales bacterium
ACTATGCTTTCAACGGCGCTTGGTGGGTTGGCAGATAAATATGGCTTAAGAGGTGAGAAAATTGACGAAGTAATGGCAGGTGCTGTTATTGGTCATTCAAAAGATTTTAATCTAGCACGTGAAGCAACGCTTGACGCTGGATTTTCTCCATTTACCCCCGGAACAACAATTCAAATAGCTTGCGGTACTTCGTTGCAAGCGGCTTTAGTTTTGGGGGCAAAAATCGCCTCTGGAGAAATTGAAAGCGGCATTGCGGCAGGAGCTGATTCTATTTCTGATAGTCCAGTAGTGTTTGGCAAAAAATTTGCTCATCGCATGATTAAACTTTCTCGTGCTCGCTCATTTGGCGAGAAGCTAGGAGTATTTAAGGGCTTTTCATTTGGTGAAATAACCCCAACCGCACCATCGGTAAATGAGCCACGCACCAAAATGTCTATGGGTCAACATTGCGAACTTATGGCACGTGAATGGGGCATTACTCGTAAGGCGCAAGATGAGTTAGCCTATAAAAGCCACATGAACGCAGTTAGTGCCTATGATGAGGGCTTCCATGATGATCTCATCGTACCATGTGCTGGTATAATTAAAGATAATAATGTTCGTGCTGATTCAACCTTAGAAAAAATGGCAACTATGAAACCAGCCTTTGATAGAAAATCTGGGTTTGGAACATTAACCGCTGCAAATTCAACGCCATTAACTGATGGCGCATCAAGTGTGCTTTTGGCATCAGAAGAATGGGCTAAAGAGCGAGGTCTGCCAATTTTAGCTTATCTTAGCATGGGCGCAGTTGGCGCAAATAATTTTGCGGCAGGCGATGGTCTGCTTATGGCACCAACTATTGCGGTATCGGATATGTTAAAACGAGCTAACCTTAGTTTTGACGATATTGATTTATTTGAAATTCATGAAGCATTTGCAGCGCAAGTTCTTGCAACGCTTAAAGCATGGCAAAATCGCTCTTATTGCAAGCAAGTTTTGGGGCGTGATAAGGTGATGGGCAAAATTGACCCTGCTAAAATCAACATAAAAGGCTCGTCCCTTGCTTATGGACATCCATTTGCGGCAACTGGCGCTAGAATTCTTGGTGCAACGGCAAAAATGCTAAATAGTGAGAATAAAAAGCGAGCTCTTATTTCGGTTTGTACAGCTGGTGGTATGGGCGTTGCAGCTTTAGTTGAAAAGGCTTAGGATTTTAATTTACTGCTTATGGCGTTAATTTAATAGGTCTTAGCCGAATAATTCATCGACTAAATCATTTGCGTCTTCAATATTTGTTAGATCTTCTTGAGTTTCAGAGCGACGCTCATCTCCAGAATAATTTGCCATTTTATGCCTTCGTCTATCAGGGCCAAAATAGCGATTTGTGCGAATGAATTTTCTTGGGCGTTCAATAGTTTCAACAATTCTCGAATATAGGTCCTTTGCGCATAGGGGCTTGCGTAAAAATTCGCTAATACCAGCATCACGGGCGGTTTCAATGCGCCATTTTTCGGTATAGGCTGAAAGCATAATAACTGGAACAAAGCGATTTGGACTGTCTTCAGCGCCACGTAAAAGCTCAACCAATTCAACGCCATTTAATGTTTCAAGTGCATAATCAACTATAACAAGATCAATTAGATGGGTGTTGAGCTCTTCAAGCGCTATTGCGCCATCATTTGCTTCACGAATATTAGAAATGCTAAACCCGCGCAACATAGCACGAACAATTTTAAGCATATATTGGTTGCTATCGACTATTAAAACATTGAGCGCCGACATATCGATAATACGCATCGTTGCCTTCCAAAAAGATTGAGCACTATTGTGCTAATATTTAAGGTGAGAATCGGTAAATCTTTAGCTAGGTGAGAATACTAGGTTCAGAGCGGCTAAAATACTATAGGAGGCTCTTCAAAAGGGGTGCTACTGTCTGGTTAAACCCAAACACCCCCTTCTCGCCATCCTCGGGCAGCCTAGCGGCGTGAGCGGAAAATGACCCGAGGATCCATAACATGTTAATATT
>JAMONS010000074.1 GCA_027065555.1 Hyphomicrobiales bacterium
GCAACAGGCTTGGTTATGGCAAGGGTTATTATGATAGGACTATTGCCCAAATGGATAAAAAACCTTTATTGGTTGGATATGCCTATAGCGTGCAAGAGGTTGAGAATATTGAATATGAAAGCCATGATGTGCCGCTTGATTATTTGATTAGTGAAAAAGAAGTGAGAAAGTTTTAATGCGGATTTTATTTTTGGGCGATGTGGTTGGCAAAGCAGGGCGTAATGCCATAAGTCAAAAATTGCCCTCACTGATTGAACAACTCAAACTAGATTTTGTGATTGTGAATGGGGAAAATGCGTCGCACGGGCGAGGGCTTACTGAAAAACATTATAATGAATTGCTTAGTGCTGGTGCTGATGTGGTAACGCTTGGCGATCATGCGTGGGATCAAAAAGAAACACTTGGCTTTATCGCTAGAGAGCAAAACCTAGTGCGCCCAATAAATATGGCAAAAGGAACTGCTGGGCGTGGTGCAACTTTAGTAAATGCAAAAAACGGCAAACAAGTTTTGGTAGTGCAGGGCTTGGGGCGAGTATTTATGAACCCGATAGATTGTCCATTTTTAGCGATTGAAGAAGCCATAGCGCAATGCCCTCTCGGCGAAATGGCGGACGTAATAGTAGTTGATTTTCACGTTGAAGCAACCTCAGAAATTCAGGCGATGGGGCATTTTTTAGATGGCAGAGCTTCGCTAGTGGTCGGCACGCACACCCATATCCCTACATCAGATCAACGAATATTAAAGGGCGGAACAGGACTAATGTCAGATGCAGGAATGTGCGGCGATTATGACAGCGTTATTGGAGTACAAACGGACGAGCCACTAAATCGGTTTCTTACTGGTGTGCCAATGGGAAGATTTACCCCAGCGGAGGGCGAAGCAACGCTTTGTGGGGTGGTGATTGAAACGAGTGATAAGAGCGGATTGTGTAAAAGTATTATGCCGCTTAGAGTTGGTGGGGTTTTGGGGCAGGTGGGGCTTTAGGGGAGGGTTTTGGCTTATACCCTCCGCTGTCATTCCGTGTCTGACACGGAATCCAGTAGCCCGCTGTCGAGCGGGCAAAAGACTCTGTTGCGCCAAAGGTTCTAACATATTAGAGTTGGCTAAACTGGATTGCGGATCAAGTCCGCAATGACGAAAGAAGGAAATATTATGAGCCAGAAGCAAAAAACTATTCCAGTAGATAATATCTTTTCTCAATGGCGAAAAGATTCAGATTATATGCGTGAATTCAAATCTCTTGAAGATGAGTTTGCACTAGCGCAACTATTTATAAGCGCAAGAGGCGCAGCAGGGCTAGCCCAACAAGAATTAGCCAAAAAAATGCACACATCACAAGCCTATATTGCACGCCTTGAAGGAGGCAAAAAAACCCCTCAACAAGAACTCTAAACCGCTTTGCTAAAGCAACGGGACATCGGGTGGTGATTGAGTTTGAGAGGGTTGCAGGTTGAACGAGAATTGGAGCATGAATGACATTAGGATCTGAATTTTGGGCTGGAATAATTGGTGCTGTTGTAGGTGCATCGGTTGGAGGATTTATTTCCTTTTTAATCCAACGAAATAATATAAAAGAGGCAAGAAAAGAACGAATTGATAGTGAGAAGAAGGTTGAAGAAACTTTAGCCCGCATTCTTGCAGTCAAAACTTTGCGTATTTTTAGTAATAATTCCTTTTTATCGTCTCATATTGAAGAATGTTATTTAAATGTTCCTGCTAATTCACATGATAATCCATTCTCATTTATTTTGCCACTTACATCTATGCCCGACAAGATAAAATTCTCAGCAGAAGAGGTGTCACTAATTTTTTCTTTGAAGAATGATAATTTGACCAATATGATGTTATCGTTAGCTGAGTGTCACAATAGTTTAAGTGACTCGTTCGCTTTATATGGAAAGAAGCGTGATAAGTTTTTTCATCAAATGCCAGCAGAAATGCAAGGAAATGTTGGCACAACCTATATGGATGAAGAAGAAAGGAAAAAAAGAGAGCCACAAATGGTTGTGATGAATAACCTAATAAATCAGATAAGAGAAATGGCCGAGAGGTACACTAAAACATCAGAAAAAGCACTGAATTTACTTAACAAATTATTAGATGAACAAAAAGGAATGAAGTTGAAAATTGAACTCAAAGAGGAAACTATTTCCTAATTTGAAACAATAAGCACCTTTAAGGGCACGACTTACTTTCAATATTTAGCTTGTTGAATATTTTTCTGGATTGTGGTGCTTCTTTACTGTCTTACGCCGACGGGCTAGTCTGCAATGATGAGGGAATAGATGTTAAAATTAGATCATTTTGCTTTTGGTGTTGGTAAGCTTAAAAGCGGTATTTTGCAAATGAGTGAAATATTAGGTGCTGATCCAATTGGGGGCGGTAAGCACCCGCTTTTTGGCACTCACAATGCTTTATGGCGAATAGAAACTAGCTCATATCCAATTTATCTTGAGGTAATTGCCATTGATTATGATGCAATTACTCCTGCCAGATCTCGTTGGTTTGGGCTTGATGATTCTTTGGTTCAGGATCGCATAAAAAACAAACCAAGCCTTTTGACATTTATTGCGAACACCACCGATATAATAAAAGCCAGTAAAAATATGCCTCAAGATATTGGTAAGCCAATTAAGGTGAGCCGTGATAATTTAAGTTGGAAGTTTTCGCTTTTAGATGATGGATCATTAATTGATAATGGTGCTTTGCCCTATCTTATAGAATGGCCAAAAGGAGCAAAGCCAGTAGATAATATGGCAGGGCAGAATATTAGATTATTATCTATGGGTGGTGCACGCTTAAGCGAGTTAGACATGGATTTCCCATGTGAGGTAAAAACTACAAATGCGGGATTAGAGATTGTTTTGCTTTCAGCTCGAAATGAACAATGCTATTTTTCGAGTTGAATTTTGTTTTCTTCTGTCATTGTGTGTTAATCCGTAATGACGATGAAGAAAAAATTCACTCCTACCACTCATCATATTCGGGCTTGATCCGAATATCCAGAAATTTAACAGTGTTGTTGTGGATCCTCGTGTCAAGCACGAGGATGACGGCAGAGGAGTGCTAGGATGACGGCTGACGGTGGAGGATGGTGTTTGGGGGTTGCAACTGAGCGACGAAATAATTCAGAAATGTAGAGTTTTACCGTAACACTCTGGATTGCCACGTGCCTAACGGCACTCGCAATGACGGCAGAGGGGAAAACCACCTAACCCTGATATTCAAAAACACCACAAACAAGCGCTTGTTCAACATTTGGTTTTAGCAATCCAAGCCCATCGATTAGTCTTTCATGTCCGATCAATATTTCAACTATCTGTCCTGAATAGCGAATTGCGGTTTCTTTCATCATTCCCATCATTGGCCAGCCCCAAAGGGCTGATATGGTTACGCCGCTTTGCACGAAATGCGGATCGGTTAAAAAGCTGCAATTTATTACCGCTTCAACGGGGCTTCTATTGCTCTCACTTCCGCCAACTAAATCAATAACAACTGATCCGTTGGGAATTAAATCTTTAAGATGAGCATTGCTGATTAGAAAATTCTTGCTTCGTAAATGTGCCGATTGCTCTGCTCCATTTATTACCAAATCGGCATCTTTAAGCCAAAAATCAATTCGTCCTTTTGCGGTGTGCGCACGCCCCAAAACATGAATGTTTTTAACGCCTGCTTGATATATTTTATCTATTGCGCCTTGCCCAACATTGCCATAACCCAAAATAACCACTTTGGCATTTTCTATGTTTAAGTCTGGCTTGTTTTGAGCCAATAATTTAAGCCCATAAGCAGCGCCTGCTTGCCCTGTTTCATGCAGACATTGAATGCGCCGTAGGCCAAATTTTGCAGGGGGGTGGTTGGTGCGATAATTTGCTATTGCTTGTTTGCCTTGCTTTTGTTCAAATTCATAAAGGTCAAAAATATGTGTGCCTGAATTTTTAAGTTTTTCAATAATGCCATGTTCATCACTAAAATTTTTACTGTCATAAAAATATAATACATCATTGCCAATCACATCTAGTTCTTCAAATTTAAGATTTGGCTGAATCACTCTTAGCGAGCGTGGGGAGCGGTTTGAGCAGCGGTTAATTGCTTGGCGCAATCTAGAGCTCCAGCTAAACACCCTTACCCGCAAACAGCCCATGCTATTATTTGCAAAAAATGGTTTTAATGCCTCATTCATTGCTACCCGAGAAAGAATATTTTCATCTGTGTTTACTTTTGGAGATTCATATATTTCCTCCATAGCAATTACATTGATTTGATTGTCTTGCAATAATTTTGCTCGCTCTGGATAAGAGTGAAAATGCGCCATACAAAATAAAGTGCTGCCCTTTTGCATTTGCTCAATGGAGGCAAGCGAGGGGCCTTTGAATTTGATGATTAGCTGTTTATCCTGATAAATATCTTTATCGCTCTGCATGATTGCGCCGCTGGCTAGATATTCATCATCACTAAAATCAACGCCTTCTCCTGCGCCATATTCAACAAACACCTCAATACCAGCCTTTGTTAGGCGAGCAACATCTTTTGGTATTAGTGCAACACGTTTTTCTAGCGCTCCAGGATTTTCAGGCGATTCTATTTCTTTAACTAAAGCAATGATAGAAAAATTAGAATTTTGCATTTTATGCCCTTTTTGATTTATGCCTATCAAAAATTTATAGTTATGGAAATAGGGTTTATAAATAGGGATTATTTATTTGTGCAATTAATCAATGTTTGGCAAAAGCAAAATTAATAACACAATATTGCTTGCTTGCTAATAAAATAGTTTCAATTAATATGATTGTAGTTCTTGGAGGTTTAATCATGACAAAACAAATTGCAGTATTTTTTCTTGTTATTTTAGTTGGGTTTTTTATATTCTCACCTGCTTATGCCCAGCAAAATAAAATTCCGCCAATGGAGCTTTATAAAGCTATGGCTGATGCCAATAAGACATCTGGTTGGGTGCAGTTTCGGGAATATAATGGCCAGCAATGGGTATATTTTACGCCATTAGTTATGTTGCGCTGTCGGGTGAAAGAAATCCGTTATTCGATAAATTCACCAGATTTAGATGAAACCTTTCCGCTTGCTGCTTGCCACCCTGCTTTGCCGTTTGCTTTGCCGTCAGATTCGGGCCCAGAAGCTATTGCGCTTACTTTATCTTCTAGACAGGCAGAAAAAATCGCTGTGCAAATAATCTATGAAGATGATAGCGAAAGTGAAATTATGGTGTTTGAGCCTTGTATTGGAGTTGGCGAGGCAACTTGCGCATCAATAGTGAAATGAATAAGGGTTTTACATTTCAAATTCGGATTTATTATGAGGATACTGATTTTTCAGGCAATACATATCACGGCTCTTATGTGAAGTTTTTTGAAAGAGCTAGAACCGAATGGCTACGAGAATTAAATATCCATCACCATGAATTAGCAAAAATTGGTCTAGCTTTTGCTGTTTCTAAAATGGAAATAGATTTTTTGAAGGCTTCGCATATTGATGATTTGCTAGAGGTTACGACCAAAATTATTTCGCTAACAGGGGCAAGAATTATGCTTGAGCAGGCTATTACTTGTAATGGAGAGAATATCGCTAAGGCAAATGTGGTTGTGGCGGTGATAAATAGCGATGGTAAGGCAACTAGATTGCCAAAACATTGGCGCTCTATTTTATTGCCTCACTTAAAGACTAACTAGTTCGTACAATCATTTCATACCAACTATGCGCCTAAGCACATTGGTTTTTAGTACGAAGTGATGCAATAAAGCCGCCAATATATGAATAATAATTAACGCAAGAAATATATTACTGGCCAGCGCATGAAGGTCAGCTAGTTGCTCAATCCCTAAAAACCAAGCGCCAGCGCCTGAAAACGGCATGCCGATTAGTAAAACATAAAAAAGAATATGAGTTGCTTTGGCGACTAGGCTAGCAATTTTATTTTCGCTTGCTGGTAGGGCAGGCACGCCGTGCTTGAACCGCAAAAATAAACGCCAAAGCGCAAGCAATAAAATAATAACCCCAACTAAAACATGCGGATTAAAAGATGGCTCATTGGGGATTAGATTATCCATGCGCTTTTCCCACAGCGAGGAAATTCCATCGCTTAGCAAATATTGAAAAGCTACTAGCGCTACGACAATCCAATGAAGGTAAATTTGTGCTTTTGAGAATTTTTCTGGTGTTTTTGTCATTTTAATATTCCTTCATAGATTTATGCTGCGCCAGTTAGTTCTGATTCGGGCTTTTGTTTCAAGCCTTTTTGTTCACGAACTAAATTTATAAATCTTGTAAATAAATAATGCGAATCATGTGGGCCAGGTGAGGCTTCGGGGTGATATTGCACCGAAAATATTGGCTTGCCCTCAAGCGCAATTCCACAATTTGAGTTATCAAATAGTGATTTATGAGTTTCAACAACGCCTGAGGGGAGCGAGTTTGCATCGATGGCAAAGCCATGGTTCATTGAGGTGATTTCAACCTTAGTAGTGGTTAAATCTTGTACTGGGTGGTTTGCGCCATGATGGCCTTGATGCATTTTTATGGTTTTTGCCCCTAGCGAAAGACCAAGTAATTGATGCCCTAAACATATACCAAATAATGGCAGGCCGCTGGCAATTAACTCTTGAATAATTGGTGTGGCATATTGCCCTGTTGCCGCAGGATCACCGGGGCCATTTGAGAGGAAAAGACCGTTCGGATTAAGCGCCAAAATTTCTTTAGCAGAGGTCTTTGCTGAAACAATACTAACTTTAGCGCCCTCAAAAGCAAGACAGCGTAGGATATTTTTCTTTGCGCCATAATCAATCGCTACAATATGAAACTGAGAATTATTATTTTCGCCAAACCCTTCGTCCCAAACCCATGTGGTTTGATTCCAAACATAGGTGTTTGGCGTAGTTATTTTTATTGCTAAATCTTTCCCCTCAAGTCCTTGAAAAGATTTTAACTCAGCCTGTAGCGATTCTTCATCAAATTTTGCTTCAGGGGAGTGAGCAATAATACCGTTGACCATACCATTTTCACGAATATAGGAGGTGAGGGCACGAGTATCTATGCCGCAAATTCCGATGATATTTTTTTTCTTTAGCCAAGCGTCTAATTCGCCTGTGGCACGGTAATTTGCAGGGCTGGTAATATCGGCTTTTAAGATACAGCCACGAACCCCTGATGTGGCTTTTTCGTTGCTGGTTTCATTGTCCTCGTCATTCACGCCAACATTGCCAATATGAGGAAAGGTGAAGGTGATGATTTGCCCTGCATAAGAGGGATCGCTAAGGATCTCTTGATATCCTGTCATGGCGGTATTAAAACATATTTCGCCAGCTGCCGATCCAGTTGCACCAATGCCAAAACCTTCTAAGCGAGTGCCATCTTGTAATATTATAAGGGCGGTTTTTTTTGGGATCTGCCAGCCTGACATTTCTATCTCCTAAATTTGCGAAATATTGCGCAGGAATGTGAATTTTTGCGAGAATATTGCAAGAAAGGTATTTGGTCAACAAGCAGGCAACAAATTAAAGTCAATAAAAACAATCGCTTAAAAAGTTATTAGCAGAAATCTTGGCAAAGGCAAAAGATATTGATATATTGAGGTCTGATTTAACGAATTTGGAAATAAAAATGCGCGAACAATTACACGCTGATTTAGTGAAATCAATCAAAGCAAAAGACAAACGCCGCTCGGCAACTTTACGGCTAATAAATGCCGCTATTAAAGATCGTGATATTGATGCCAGAGGCAAGGGCAAAGAGCCAATAGCGGACGGTGAAATTCTTACTCTATTGCAAAAAATGATTAAGCAAAGAGACGAATCAATTGAAATATATGTCAAAGCAGGGCGTGATGATTTGGAGCAACAAGAGCGTGATGAAGTTGCAATTATAAAAGATTATTTACCGCAACCTTTGGGCGAAGCAGAAGTAGCGAGTGAAATTGATTTGGCGATTGAGCAAACAGGCGCGCAAAGCCTACGTGATATGGGCAAGGTGGTTGGAGTGCTTAAAGCAAAATTTCCGGGGCGTATTGATTTTGGTGAGGCATCGAAGGTTGTGAAGGGAAAATTGGGGGGTTAGTTATATATCCTTAAAGGAGAAATAAAATGAAATATTTATCTATACTTTTAGTGTTCTTTTTATCGGGTTGCACATACTCAAAAGTGTCCTCATATGCTGATCGTTCAATACTTCCAACTAGTGGTTTCCAGCATGTGATTGTCTCTGCTAGTAATTTTCCTCTGGGTGAACGCCAAACAGTAGAATCTATGATTGTACAATCATTTTATGAGATTGGAGTTCTTGCAACAAAAGGAACAGACATCATTCCGCCAACTGGAAACCTCACTTCTAAAGAGATTGATCAACGAATTGCTAATTCAGGGGCAGATAGTATATTGCTTTTATTTGAAACAGATAGAGGGTCAACAGAAACTTATGTTCCTCCACAAATTTTAACAAGTGGGGTTTCATCTACTATTGGTAGTGTTCAAGGGTTTGGCGGAATGTATTCAATTAATACAACTACCACATACTCACCACCAACAATTACTGGGGGTTATTCGGTAACTAAGCCTAATGCAAGTTATGGCGCATCGTTGTTTGATTTGAAAGAAGGTGGAAGGCGTGTTTGGATTGCAGAAATTGATACTGCTGGCAGTGCTTTTTCTTCGTATGAAGATCTTGCTACTGAAGCAGGTCAGGCTATCTTTCAGCGGATGTCAAAAGATGGAATTACATTTAATAGTAGGTAATAAAAATCAATGATAGTTATGGTGAATTTTGAAAACGATTAAAGGTTTGTTGTAAACAAGTGGCATTAACAGGCTATTTTTTCTTTGGTTTAATTAGCAAGTTTAGGAAATCCTTTCACTAAAATCTTACCATGAGCCTATTATGAAAGCATTCTACTCCTCACGCCAATTTGAATGATTGTGATATGAAATTGGGCGTAACTAGCCTATGCTGTAAAAATACATTTTAGGAGGAAATATGAAATCTCGTAGGAATTTTTTAATAGGCTCAAGTGCCTTTGCATTTGCTAGCCTATCTTTTGGAGCAGTGAAAGCTACAAAGAATACGCCAGAAATTTTTGTTGATGCAAACAGTAATATTGCGACTAATGGCTATGATAGTGTGGCTTATTTTACTCAAGATATGCCTGTTGAAGGGACAGAGCAATATAGCTTTGAATGGAATGGCGCTGTTTGGCTTTTTTCTAGTGATGAAAATAAATCCATGTTTATGGCAAATCCTGAAAAATATGCGCCGCAATATGGTGGATATTGCGCTTTTGCGGTTAGTCGTGGTTACACAGCGCCA
>JAMONS010000075.1 GCA_027065555.1 Hyphomicrobiales bacterium
AAAAACGCCCGTCATAAAGATGATATTCGACCGCTTGATGAACTCTCACCCAATGAAAATTGTCGCCGCTTTTCTCGTGCCTATTTGCACCATTTGGTGAAAAGCCAAGAAATTTTGGGTGCAATGGTTTTAAGCCAAATCAACCTTGCCTATTATCAAGAGTTAACCAAAGGCGCACGAGCTGCGATTGCCAATGGGACATTCGCTGATTTTGTGCTAAAGACCAGAGAAGATTGGCAAAAGGGGGATTTGCCCCGTAGCGATTTGCCACAAGTTTAGGGATAAAATGACTTCTAACAGAGAAACCTTGTTTGATAGTTTGCAGGTGCATAAGGGGCGCATCGCTAAAACCTCTATGTCGCAAATGTTTGAGGGTGATAAAAATAGGTTTGATAGGTTCTCTAATAGCGCCTGTGGAATATTGCTTGACTATTCAAAAAATCTTATTGATGAGCTGAGTTTAGAGGCACTATTTAATCTAGCACGTGATGTAAATATTGAGGGCGCTCGCAATGATATGTGGGCTGGAAAAAAGATAAATTTCACTGAGCAAAGAGCCGTTTTGCATGTGGCATTACGCTATGATGGTGATGATGAAGTTATAGTTGATGGCAAGGACATAATGCCGCAAATCCGTTCTGTTTTACAACAAATGCAACAATTTTCTGATGGGATTTTGAACGGCGAAATTACTGGTGCAAGCGGGCAAAAATTCACCGATATTGTCAATATTGGCATTGGCGGTTCTGATCTTGGGTCGGAAATGGTTATAAAGGCGCTAAAACCCTATCATCAAAGGGATTTAAGGCGGGGGTGTCGGGGTCGGGAGCAAAGCGACCAACGGCGGCAAGATATAAGAGCGCATTTTGTTTCAAATGTTGATGGCGCTCAAATTAGTGATGTGCTTGAAACCTTAGATCCTCAAACAACCCTATTCATTATTGCTTCAAAAAGTTTTACTACCATTGAAACTATGACTAATGCGAAAACTGCCAGCAAATGGCTAATTAATGCGTTAGGCGAGCAGGCGGTAAGCGATCATTTTATAGCTATTTCTACCAATATTTCAGCTTGTGCAGATTTTGGCATCAAGAAAGAAAATATTTTCGCCTTTTGGGATTTCGTTGGCGGGCGATATTCAATTTGGAGCGCAATCGGATTATCAGTTGCAATTTTAATTGGCTTTGAGAATTTCAAAAAATTTCTAAGCGGTGCGGCGCAAATGGACGAGCATTTCTTAAACGCCCCATTAGAGGAAAATCTGCCCGTTATAATGGCGCTACTTGGGGTGTGGTACAGAAACGTTTGGAACTTCCCTACAAAGGCAATTATTCCATACGATCAGCACCTAAATCGCTTTCCTGCCTTTTTACAACAAATGGATATGGAATCTAATGGTAAATCAGTAAACAAGGCTGGTGAGCAGTTAGATTATGAAACTGGTGCAATCATCTGGGGCGAAGTGGGAACTAACGCTCAACACGCTTTCTTTCAGCTATTGCATCAAGGAACAGATATTGTTCCTGTTGATTTTTTGATTGCTGCTAAGGGGCATGAAGATATGCCAGAACATCATAATCTCTTACTGGCAAATTGTTTGGCGCAATCACGAGCCTTAATGGTTGGCAAAGATTTAGCTCAAGTTGAAAGCGAATTAGCAGGGCAGGGGCTTATAGCACCGCACAAGGTATTTGAGGGCAATAGGCCATCAAACACGCTAATTTATAAAAGGTTAGACCCACAAACGTTAGGCTCGCTTATAGCATTGTATGAACATAAGGTGTTTGTTGAGGGGGTAATTTGGGATATAAATTCGTTTGATCAATGGGGTGTTGAATTGGGCAAGCAATTAGCCAAAACCTTACTCAAAGATATTGAGGAAAATAAATCTAACAGCAAAAATGATAGCTCAACAGCAGGATTATTGCGCTTTTTGCAAGAGCTAAAGTAGGTTTTTAATTTTATTGGCAAAAATCTAATAATTATTGTTGACAGTTTGAGCCAAGACAGTATGTTCCGCCACAGTTTAGCAATAAATCTAACGTCAACCATTTGTTTGTATTTTAGTATTATAAGTTGCTTTATTATGCGCCCGTAGCTCAGTGGTAGAGCATCCGACTTTTAATCGGACGGTCGAAAGTTCGAATCTTTCCGGGCGTACCATTTATATATCTCACGGCTCGTACCACTTTTACCATGACGGCGCAAAATGCGCCTATGTTAAAAGTTGAGCCTGCGATGGCGCGTTGCATTGGCGACGGCGAGCCCAAAGCTCGCAGGCTTCGCCTCTTTTCATAACGTAAGATTTACTCCCTACGGCTTTAGGGGAATTACCTAAGCATTTTTTTGAGGAGTACGTGCTTGACATCATCTTTCAAAGTTATATATCTATAACTTCTTTTGGTAATTAATTGAGGATTAAATGTGCAAGCCAATACCCTATCTAACTTTTGGACGGTAGCGCTCCTTGCTTCATATTGGGGTGATGATGTCTGACTATAAATTTACAATTGAAAGAAAAAAGCAGACAGTGAAAACCGTGCTTGAATTATCTTATCAGCACGGAGCTCCCAACGTTTCTACAAATATGATTGCACAGCAATTAGGGATAACACAACCTGCGCTATATAAGCATTTTAAGAATAAACAGGAAATTTGGGAAGAGGTTGCAACTAGCATTGCTAAGGAAATTTCAAAAAACATCGCTACAATCAATGGGGAAAAACTACAAGCAAATACGGCTTTGAAAAGACTGGTTTTGTCCCATCTAGAACTATTACGCAAAGCGCCTGCATTGCCTGAAATCATGATGTTGCGCAAAAAGAACAATGAGCATTCTACGTTTCAAAAGATTATTCAAGATTCAATGAAAGATTTTCACAGCGCTTTGGCGCAAGAGGTGAAGCGAGCGGTTAAAGAGGGAGAATTTGATTGCAATCTTTGCGCAAAAGACGCTTCTTCATTGATTAGGGGTTTGGTGCAAAGCCTTATACTTCGCATGTTAATTGAGCGAAATCTTGATATTTTAAGTAAAAATGGCGAACGACTTTTAGATTTGCTGCTATCGGGTTTTACCAAAACAGGAAAAAAACAATGAAATCTGGCTTAAAATTGTTACTAATAACTCTACCGATAATTGCATTGGGGGCAGCGTTTCTTGCTTATAATATCAACAACAAAACACCTCCCCTTCAAAAGGAAGCGATTGAATATGCTGTTGCTGTGAGAGTTATTAAAGCTACTAATAGCATGATTTCTGCTAGGGCTTCGGGGTTTGGTATAATTATGCCTGAGCGTAACTATGAAGCAATAGCGCAGGTTTCTGGTGTTGCTGAATATGTTTCTCCATTGTTGAAAAAGGGAAATATCCTGCCTAAGGGAACGGTTTTAGTGCACCTAAATGACAAGGATTACAGACTAATTGCTGCTCAATCTCAAGCTAATATTCGCTCAGTTGAAGCTCGCCTAGCTGAAATTGGGGTTTCAGAATCTAACCTAAAGATTGCACTGGCAATAGAAGAAGAAACTCTAAATTTAAAAAGCCGTGAGTTAGAAAGGACAAATAAACTTTACCAATCAGGCACTAGCTCACAAGCTGTTTTAGAAAAGGCAGAGTCTGCCTATTTAGCGCAAAAACAAAAAATGCAAAACCTGAAAAGCTCACTTGCACTTGTTGAGCCGCAAAGACTTGTGCAAAAAGAGCAAATTGCGGTGCATCGTGCAGCTTTAGAGATTGCTAAGTTAAATATTGAAAGAACAAAATTAACCCTGCCATTTGATGCCAGAGTAGGAGATGTAATGGTTGAGCAGGGTCAGCTAGTGCGAAGTGGGCAGGTCGTTGCCAAGCTAGATGGCATTAACGCCGCTGAAGTGGAAGCACAGATAGCTGTTGCCGATGTAAAAACATTATTTAATCAACATCAAACAGGAGTAAGTTACTCCATGCTAGATCCTGCAGCTCTTACAAATATTCTTTTGGGTGTTGGGGTGCAAGTTCGAGTGCAGATGAAATTTGGAGATGAATATATAGATTGGCCAGCAGAGGTAAGCCGAATAAGTAATGCCATTGATCAAAAAACAGGTACGGTTGGTGTTATTGTGCGTATCGATAATAATTATAAAGATGTTAGGCTAGAAACTCTCCCACCACTAACAAGAGGAATGTTCGTTGAGGCTATCCTGCAGTCCTCACCGATAAAAGCCATTCTAGTTCCACGTAGCTCTATTCGTGATGGCAAAGTAATTGTAGCCGATGACAAAAATAGACTTCGTCTTGTGCCTGTAGAAATTGCTTTTATGCGAGATCGTGTTGCGGCAATTACAGGGGGCATAGAAGATGGAACTAATATTGTGCTTAGCACTCCCGTGCCTATGATTGAGGGCATGCTCTTATCACCACATATTGATGAAGTGCTAATGCAAGAAATCACCTCTTATGAGGTAGAATAATGATAAGATTTTTTACCGCTCACCCAACAATCTCAAATATATTGATGGTTGTTTTTCTAGTTGCAGGGCTATTAGCTGGACCTCAATTATTACGTGAAACCTTTCCACGCAAAGACCTCACTCGAGTTGAAATTACTGTCCCTTATCCCAGTGCACGACCTGAGGATGTGGAGAGCGCAATATGTGAGCGTATTGAAAATGCATTGGATAAAGTGTCGGATATTGAAAGCCAATCTTGCGAAGCACGTGAAGGATTAGGTCGAGCTATTGCAAAGATGAATGAGGGTGGGGATTTTCAAGCTTTTGTAGCCAGTGTGAAATCAGAGTTAGAATCGGTTACAGATTTTCCAGATCGTGCAAAAGATGTAAGTGTGAAGTCGCTGGGTTTAACAGATTTTGTAGCATCTGTTTCAATTACTGGCCCTCTTAGCCGCACCAACTTAAATGATTATGCACAAGATGTGCGCACTCGTATGTTGCGTTGGGATGGCATTCCAATAGTAACAATAAAAGGCTTTTCTACTCGGGAACTTCGTGTCGAATTGGATATGGTGGCGTTGCGTAAATTTAATATGTCGGTTTCTGATATAGCACGTGCCATTGAGGTAACTAGCATTGATATACCCGCAGGATCAGTTGAAACAAATGATGAAACTCTTTTAGTGCGAGTGGCGGAAGAGCGACAAAGCGCTGATGAATTAGCAAAATTAATAATCCGTTCTGCTGCCAATGGTGGGCAAGTTCGATTGGAAGAAGTCGCCAAAACTACTGAACGGTTTGCTCAAGATGATGATAGAATTACTTTTAATGGCAAGCCAGCAGCTGTGCTAGATGTTAGTAAAACTCGGGTTGAAGATAGTTTGCGTGTGATTGATGCTATTAAGTCATTTTTGCAACATGAGCAAAGCCAAGCACCAGCAGGAATTGTTCTCGAAATAACTTCAGATGCAGCCTCAGTAGTGCGAGATAGATTAGAGTTAGTAATAATTAATGGCTTGCAAGGGTTAGCGCTCGTAGTTTTATTGCTTTGGGCGTTTTTTGGTTTGCGGTTTTCCTTTTGGGTAGCAATGGGGCTGCCTGCCTCTTTTATGGGTGGGATATTTTTAATGTGGGTGGTTGGTTATTCGCTAAACCTGATGACCACGATTGGCTTGTTAATAGTCATTGGGATTTTGATGGATGATGCCATTGTTATTGCTGAAAACATTGCCCGCTTAAGAGAAAAAGGCCTTTCCGCATTGGAGGCTGCTGCACAAGGTGCAAGACAGGTTTTGCCCAATATATTAGCCTCTTTTGGCACTACGGCGATGGTTTTTGGTTCATTAGCCTTTCTTTCTGGAGATTTAGGCTCAGTATTACGAGTAGTGCCAGTAGTTATGTTATTTGTGCTTATGGTTTCTTTGGTTGAGGCATTTCTAATCCTCCCACATCACCTTATCCATTCGCTTGAAAATCATAAAAAACCACGTGGTATTCCAGCGATAGCCAATGCGGGATTAATTTGGACGCGCGATAAGCTAGTGGGCCCTCTTGTTGATTTAACAATTCGCTTTCGTTATATAACGGCAGGACTAGCACTAGCTGTGATGCTGTCCGCAATAGCAATGATAGCAGGTGGACATCTAAAATTTGTGGCATTCCCTGAACTAGATAGCGACACTATTGTTGCTCGTGTGCTATTGCCGCAAGGAACTCCACTTGCACGTACTGAAGGAATTGTTGAAAAACTTGAGGACGGCCTTAACAAGGTAAATGAAGACCTTTCACCACTTCAGCCAGAAGGGGAAAAATTAATCCGCAATGTTTCTGTGTTTTATGGCCAAAATATTGATGCCTTTGAAGCAGGGCCTCATCTTGCAACAATAAGCGTTGATTTATTACCTTCAGATATACGTGTTCATCGACCTAGCGAAATCATGTCTAATTGGCGTAATGCTGTTGGAGAGCTTCCTGATATAATCAGTTTGAAATATACTGAATCAAGCATTGGTCCTGCCGGCATAGCCATAGATTTGCGCTTAAAGGGCGATGATTTAGAGGTTTTGGCAGCGGCAGCTGCAGAACTTAAAGATTGGGTTAAAAGCTATGAGGGTGTAACTTCTGTCATGACTGATTTAAGGCCGGGCAAGCGTGAAATAAGAATAAAAATGAATGATAACGCAGCGACAATGGGGATAAATGCTGCAATGATTGCAGATCAGTTGCGCTCCGCCTATTTTGGCACAACGGTTAGCGAAATGCAGGTGCGAGGGCAGCTATTGGAAGTTACTGCAATTTTAGATTATGAGAGCCGTAGCTCTCTTGCGCAGTTTGATAATTTTTTCATTATCCGCCCAGATGGCAGTTATGTTCCGCTAAGCGTGGTAACTGATATTGATATTGTGCAAGGTTTCAGCCGAATAAATCGTGAAGATGGACTGCGTACTGTAACATTACAAGGAACAATAGATACTAGCATTGCTAACTCCGCAGCTATTGTAAGCGATACATTAAACCGCTTCATTCCAGAACTTCTCAAACGTTATCCTAGCATCTCATTGGACGTTGAAGGGCAACGTGCTGAAGCACAAAAAACCCAAAAATCTATGTTGAAAGGCTTTGCTATTGGTCTTGTCGGTGTGTTTTTATTACTTAGTTTCCTGTTCCGCTCATATTTAGAGCCAATCGTTGTAATGTTAATAATCCCACTTTCCTTATCAGGAACGATTTTTGGGCACATGATAATGGGCTTAGATTTTTCTATGCCCTCACTTCTTGGTTTTGCAGCGCTGGCTGGAGTAGTGGTGAATAATTCGATTTTGCTGGTAGATTTTGTTAAACGTGAACATGGCGAAGCTGAAACGGTAGCCCTTGCCGCAGGTCTTGCTGCAAGGGCACGTTTTAGGGCAATATTTTTAACCTTAAGCACAACCATAGTAGGCCTGCTTCCAATCCTAACAGAAACCAGCCTGCAAGCGCAGATATTGATCCCATTAGTTACCAGCTTGGCATTTGGTCTGTTATTTTCGGGGCTAATGGTATTGTTCGTTCTGCCATCTATATATGCTATTTTTGATGATTTTGGTCTAAGCACATTAGCAAAAGAGAGAAAACAAAAAGCAATTATTCAGGAAAAGTCAGAATGAAATCTTTAAAAATATAAATGAATGATGCTCCTAGATCCCCTACCAAAAATCATTCAGGCATTTTTTGTCCTGAATAGGGAACGGGCAGGCAGGCAATGCCAACACGAACTAGTCTGATGCATAATTGTTCTGCCTCTGCATAGGAATTAACAGGGCCGGCGATTAGGTTTTGCTCTACTGCATCATTGCCACTAGAGAGGATAGGATTAAGCCCGATTAATAATGTCCCTACTTTTTTCTCAATTTCTTGCCACGCAATAAACGCATCAGTTTGAGTTATCTTATTACCAATAGCTATTCCAAATTCTGAGCTAGAAACCATTTCTGGCTTTCCCTCGTCTTCAGAAACGCTTTGCTCAATAGAATTTTGATCAAGAGCGGCTGGCATTTCAAATTGCTGTAGGGTTGGGTTTGATTTATTTGATGGCTCAATAGAGGTGTTCGTGACAGAAACAGAACCGCCATCTACTAAATATGTTTCATCATTCTTATCGCCTATTGCAGATGTTGAAATTGAGCTGTCAATTCCTACACCGGGTGGTACTGCTTGCAAAATTACGGGGATAGAGCTTTCAAGCGCACCAACACGTTGTGTAACTTGGCCTCTCCCTTGTTCAGCTAATGTCATTTGTGAAGAAAGTTGCGCATAGCTATTTCTTAAAATTATGCTTTCTGTTTTCAATTGTGCAACTTGGCTACGTAATTGGTTTAGGTTTCCGCCATCAAGACGAGTGGATTGTAGCCCTGTGATAAATTCAGCGGGCAAGAGGGAAGGTAGGTTAGCCCCTAAAATAGCTAGAGCACCACTAATAAGAGCAGCAGAGCCCCAAAAGGTAACATCGCTTTGTCTGATTTGATCTTTATATTTTGTCTGTTGCTTATCTTTTGACAATTTTATCTCGTAGTTACGAATCATTATTTACTAAAGTTTAGCATCGGATCGTAAATTAAACATATAATTTATTAAAAACTTAGCGTTAGCAATATAGAAGGTTTTTGATTGAAACATTAAAAGAATATCTTTACTAAACAAATATGACAGATTTAACGATTATTATTTTAGCTGCTGGGGAGGGGACTCGTATGAAGTCCAGCACCCCAAAATTATTGCACAAAGTTGCAGGATTACCCATCATTGGGCATGTGCTTAACGCTAGTAACAATGTTGGAAAAAATGAATTAGGAGTTATAACTAATCCAGATAATAATCTTTTAAGTGACTTTATAAGTTCACATGTTCCTAATGCGCAAATATTCACGCAAAATGAACGTAAAGGCACAGCGCACGCTGCGCAAATGGCAAGGCCATTATGGGAAAAGGCTAAGGGTTATGTGTTAGTAACTTATGGTGATCACCCGCTTTTACGGGCTGAGAATTTTGAGATAATTATTGAAAAGCTAAATAGAGGCTGGGACGCTGCAATTTTGGGTTTTGAGCCAGAAAGCGCTACAGGATATGGGCGGTTCATCACAGATGGTGAAAAATTGCTTGATATTGTGGAGCATAAGGACGCTAGCCCTGAGCAACGTAAAATTGGGCTTTGTAACGCATGTATTCTTGGCTTTAGGGCAGAGGTCTTTCAAAAAACCATTATGCAAGTAAGCGATGATAATGTG
>JAMONS010000076.1 GCA_027065555.1 Hyphomicrobiales bacterium
TAGCCCAAAAAAAATGCTTGATTTGGGGCTTGAGAAATTAACTAATCATATTAAATCTATTGGGCTTTATCGCAATAAAGCAAAAAATACCTTAGCGCTTTCAAAAATATTATTTGAGCAATATAATTCCAAAGTTCCAAATGATAGAGAAGCGCTAATATCATTGCCCGGAGTTGGGCGCAAAACCGCAAATGTTGTGCTTAATATTGGGTTTGGCGAGCCAACTATTGCAGTAGACACACATTTATTTCGCATCAGCAATCGCACAGGATTAGCCATTGCTAAAACCCCGCTTGAAATTGAAAAAATATTACTAAAGGTAATACCAAAAAAATACTTACTTCATGCCCATCATTGGCTGATTTTACATGGGCGTTATATCTGTAAAGCCAGAAAACCAGATTGCAAACATTGTATCATTAGCAAATGGTGCAAATATGAGGACAAGCTTTTATAATTTTCTTAACATAGTGACTAGTGTCATGTTGAGAGTAGCGAAGCATAACTTTTTTATGTGTCATTCTTGTATATGTCCACTAATTCGTCTTTGAAATGTTCAAGGGTTTCAAAATATGTTTCTTCGATTAAATCATCATTTAGAGTACGCTAGAAACGTGCAATTTTACCATTGGTTTGTGGGCGATAAGGGCTAGTATCCAGCTCGTCTGGCACGAAGACAATAGTGATTTTACACCCAACTCCAACAACATTCGCTCAAACGAACGATCTTGCTTTTTGCCCGAGCGTGAGGAAAATTCAGACCCATTATCACTCATCATTTCCTAAAATTTAATGCCATATTCAACATTGAGTAAATTCATCATCGCTAGCGTTGCATATTTAGTGTGATCCACACTAGGCGTGGTGCACACTTAGTGTGGTGCACACTTAGGTTTTTCTTCGCTCAAAATATGTAAAAGCGAACATTCCTAACAATACTAAAACTGCACCACCTGCGTGAAACAAAGAAAATGTTTCGCCAAGAATAAATACCGCAAGAGCAATGGTTATAATTGGTGCAATATTACCCATCACAGCAGTTGGCTCAGCGCCAATTATGCCAATAGAGGTAGCGATTAAATAGGCTGGCACAATTGTTGAAATAGTACCAATGGCTAACATTAGCCACATAGCATTTTGTGAAAGAATGAGATCGCTTATATCATTAATAAGTAAAAAATGCACAATAACTGCAAAACCTGCCGCACTAAGAGCGATTGAGGTAAATATTCTTGCACCCATTATATCAATAAGCGGTTTTGCAAAAAGCTGATAAAACGCATAGGCAATGGCAGCACCTAGCACCAATAAAGCACCAATTATGGTGTTTGTGCCATCGGTTTTGAAATCATAGGCAAAAATTAAGGCTAACCCAGAATAAGAGATTAGCAAAGAGGCAATCATTGCAAAACTCACCTTGCGGCCAAAGAAAATTGCACCAAATAATACTACAAAAAATGGATAAGTTAAAAGAATAAGCCGGTCAAATTGCGCTGAAATATATTCTAAGCCTGCAAAATCAAGATATGATGCTATATAATAACCAACCATGCCTAAAAGTGCAGTTTTTAATATAGCGTCATTTGGGATAGAAAAATCTGCATTTTTCTTTTTGCGTGCTCGATAGCCAGAATAGCCAATTATAATAAAAAACGGCACGGCAATTATCATGCGCCAAGTTAAGGTTGTAAGCGCATCAACATTTTCTATTATTGCCAGTTTTATTATAATGCCCTTGGTGGCAAAAAATGCTGCCCCTAACATGCCAAACACATAACCAAGCCATAATTTTGGTTCTGCTGGTTTAGATTTTTTTGGTTTTTTTGAAAATTCGCTCATTATCATCTAACTAAATATATTTAGCTATCACACCTATATATAGCATTTAATCCTTGGCGATAGGTTGGATAAAGCAATTCTATATTTAAAGCCTGTTTTATTGCACTATTACAAACTCGTTTATTGTCATTATAAAATGAGCGAGCCATTTTGCTCATTTTAGCATTTTCAAATGTAATTTCTGGTGGTGGCTTTTGCCCCAATATATTTGCTGCAAAACTAACTACATCTTGTGGCGGTGCTGGCTCATCATCACTTAGGTTAAAAGTGCCGCTTAATTTTTGTTGTGCTGCTAATATTGTGGTGCGGGCAATATCTTTTACGTGAATGCGATTAAAAACCTGCCCCTGTTTTATGATACGTTTGGCAGTGCCATTTTTTAACTTATCAAGGTTTGAGCGTCCTTCACCATATATTCCTGCAAGCCGTAAAATTAATAAAGGTACATTGTTTTTTTCTGCAAAATCACACCACAGCTTTTCCACTTTTAAGCGCTCAATAGAGCGAAGGTTTGTTGGCTCACATTTTGCACTTTCATCAATTAAAGCACCGTTTTGATTGCCATAGACCCCAATAGTTGAAAAATAGCATATCCATTTAAGATCTTTAGCTTTGTTTATTTGTTGCTGATAATGATTAAACACCACATCACCCATTTCATTTGGAGCAATGGAAATAATTATATGGCTGGCTTGTTTGATTTCTTCGTTCAGTGAGTGATTACTATTTTCACCATCAAAAATAATTGGCTTTATATTTTGCTCTAAAAGCCCGCTTGCATTTTCATCATTTCTAATAGTGCCAGTTATTTTTATATCTTTCGATAACTCATTTCTAATAAAACTAGCGCAAGCCAATGAAGAATACCCCATACCAAAAAATAAAAACCGCATTAAATAATTTCCCATTCTTTAGCTACTTGTAAATCTTGCTCATTGGGTAAAAAATGAGTTTTTTCTGATAAAAATTCTTGCTTTGCAACAAGCTGACTTAAAGCCCAAATAGCCATAGCACGAATAAGCGGTTGTTCGTCGCTTAAGTGCTGTTTTACGGCTTTAATCAGGCTTTTATCTTCACTATTACCAACGGCAATTAACACATTTCTTATGAAGCGAGAATGTCCAAGCCGTTTAATGGGTGAACCAGAGAAAAATTTGCGAAAAGCAGCATCGTTCAGAGCTAATAATTCTCTTAAATCTGGGGCTGCAAGTTCTGCTCGCTGTTGTAATTTAATTTCACTAGTTACCTTGGCAAATTTATTCCAAGGGCAAATGGCCAAACAATCATCACAGCCAAAAATCCTATTTCCCATAGGAGCACGAAATTCTAGCGGGATATGGCTTTTATGTTCATTATTATAATAGGCAAGACATTTACTGGCATCAAGCACGAAGGCTTTAGGAAAAGCGTTGGTTGGGCAAATGGTTAGGCATTTTATGCAAGTGCCACATTTTTGTTTTTCAGGTTCTGAATAGATAAGTTCGATATTAGTAAAAATTGCCCCTAGAAATAACCATGAACCCGATTCACGTGAAACTAAAACCGAATGCTTGCCTTGCCAGCCAATGCCAGCGCCCTGAGCTAAGGGCTTTTCCATTACGGGTGCAGTATCAACAAAAACTTTAACCTCTGCCCCATCTTTGTTTGCTAATATCCCTGCTAATTCTTTAAGTCGCCCCTTAATAATATCGTGATAATCACGATTTCTTGCATAGGCAGAAATATTGCCCTTGCTCTTACGTTTAAGCAATTCTAGCGGGTTTTCTTTTGGGGTATAATTTAGCCCAAGCATAATTATTGATTTAACATCAGGCCAAAGCTCTTTCGGGCTTGCTCGTCTTTTTGGCCTATCCTCTAGCCAAGCCATGTCACCATGAAAACCATTTTTTAGTGCGTGTTTTAGTTGAATGTAATTATCAGATGATCTGTCTGGCTTAACTATGCCAAATTGATCAAAGCCTAGTTTTTTTGCCCTTTGTTGTAATTGTAAAACTAATTTTTGTTTGTTTAATTGTTTCAAAAATCAAGATCCGCATAATGGCTTGAGACTTTCATACCGACATATTTATCGCTTAAAAGAGTGCGAAATGCAGGGCGAGATTTTATTGCGCTATACCAATTTTTCATTTCATTATTTTCAATCCAAGTAATATCCCCTAAATAATCAAGAATTGAAATATGTGAAGCCAAAGCAAAATCAGCAAGGCTTAAATCTTTGCCACCAAGCCAAGTTCTTGAAGCAAATAAATAGGTAAAATATTTTTCATGTTGTTTTAGGTTTAATTTTGCAGCCCGAAGAGCGGAAGGATCTGGCGCACCGTGTCTTTGCTCACGCTTACCTATTTTTTCTTCTAAAATATAGTGAGTAATTTCATCATTAAACTTACTCATTATCCAATCATAAAGCCGCCACATCTCAGCCCGATCTTTTGGCTCTTTTGGGATTAGCGAATTGTTTTGTGGCTGATAATTATCTTCAATATGGTGGATAATTGCTAATGGGCCAATGAGGGGCGAAATTTTATCATTGAGTAATATGGGAGCAAAAGCCCCATTATCTAGTTGCTCAAGATTATCGCTCCTCTTCCAATTACTAGCATTTTCCAATTCAATTTCAATGTTATATTCAGCAAATATTAAACGAATAAGCCTTGAAGAGGGATCTAAATAATGATGAAGAAGTTTTAGCATATTATTTCCAAAAGTTACAATATTAACCTATAGCGCTTAAAGCAAAATCAAGCTAGAAGCACGTTTAGATTAAAAATTTATTTTAAGGATATGGTGAACATGGAGCAAGGGATTTTTGTACCTTTAGTTTTGGGGATATTAGAGGGGTTGACCGAATTTATACCCGTGTCCTCTACGGGGCATTTATTATTAGCTGGACATTTTTTTGATATGAAACAACCAGCCACCTTCATTGTGCTTATTCAATTGGGCGCAATTTTGGCAATTGTAACTATTTATTTTTCAAAATTATGGCAACTGATAAAAGACGCTCTAGCGGGCAAGAAGGGCGCATGGTTATTTGCGCTTAATGTGGCGCTCGCTTCAATCCCTGCGGCTATTGCTGGTGTTTTAGCGCATGATTTTATTCAAAAAGTTATTTATGAGAGCGCAATGACCATTTCTATTATGTTAGTGATTGGTGGATTTGTGTTGCTTTATGTTGATAGCCTAAAACTTAAAGTGCGCTACACAGATATTTATACCTATCCATGGCACTTAAGCCTTATTATTGGATTATTTCAAATGTTGGCGCTTATCCCCGGTGTTTCTCGCTCTGGCGCAACAATAGTTGGCTCATTATTATTTGGTACAGATAAACGCTCAGCAGCTGAATTTACTTTTTTCATTGCCTTACCAATAATGGGCGGTGCATTTGCTTATGATTTTTATTTAAATCGTGATTTAATCTTAAATGGCTCACTTGGCGTTGATATTGCCATTGGGTTTGTTGCGTCATTTATTGTTGGAGCAATAGTTGTTCGCTATTTATTAGATTTTGTTTCTAAGCACGGATTTAAGTATTTTGCCTATTGGCGCATAGCTGTTGGTAGCTTGGCTATTATTTTCTTATTAATGGGTAATTAACAAAATAACGATGTCAATAAGTATTGAGTGAAAATATTTTGTTTTGTGTCATTGCGCTTATTGTTTTTCAGGCATATCTTAAAGTTAAGTGATTTGAACATTGCTTAAGATGGGTTTATCCGTTCCCGCCCAATTTTAATATTGAAAGTGAGGATTATTATGAATTTACGCGTTTCTGGAAAAAACATGGATATTGGCGAAGCTTTGCGCTTAAGAGCGCAAGATTATTTTGACAATGCTGTAACGAAATATTTTGATGGTGGCTATGATGGTCATTTAACCATAGAGCCAGAAGGGTCGGGGTTTCGTGCCGATAGTGTAATTCATTTAGATAGTGGGGTCATATTACAAGCTAGCGCTAGCGAGCAAGACCCAACAAAAGCCTATGAAACTATGGCTTCTCACATTGAAAAACGCCTGCGTCGTTATAAGCGTAAATTAAAGAACCACCGCCGCAATGCACGCCAAGATGAAATGAGCATAGCACAATCTTATATTTTAGCTTCTCCTGAGCTTCATGAAGAGGTAGAGGAAAATTTCTCTCCGCCAATCATTGCCGAAAACACCTCAAACCTAACAACAATGACAGTTGGGGAAGCGGCTATGGAGCTAGATTTGGCGCAATCTGATGTAATTGTGTTCAAACATGCTGGACATGGCGGCATAAATGTGGTTTATCGCCGCGCTGATGGTAATTATGGCTGGGTTGATCCAGCAGTCTCGTAATTATTGATCAGCAATTAGTCATAAACATTAAAAAGGTTCTTTGAATGGAACTAGTTGATATCCTGCCTGCAGGATCTATTATTTCTTGTGCTAAGGTTAGTAGCAAGCGTCAATTATTGCAAAAGCTAGCAAATAAAGCACAAGAAGATATTGGTCTTGATAGCGCAATGGTTTTTGATAGGTTGGTTGAGCGTGAGCAATTAGGCTCAACTGGTTTAGGTAATGGCATTGCTATTCCTCATGGTAAGATTGAAAATATCTCTAAAGTCTGCGCAGTTTTTGCACGGCTTGAAAAACCAATAGATTTTGATGCTATTGATGATAAGCCTGTTGATTTAGTTATTATGTTATTAGCCCCTATTGGTGCTGGGGCTGATCACCTAAAAGCTTTGTCAAAAGTTGCTAGACTATTTCGCACCGAGCATATTGTTGATCAATTACGCCAAACTAGCGATATGAGTAAGTTACATGAAATTTTAATCGGTCCAATTGAAAAAATAAATGCCGCTTAAATTTTAACCTCTACCTCTGATAGAAATGGAATTGCAGGTTGCGCACCTTGCTTTAGGCAGGCCAGCGATCCTGCAGTGCTAGCAATTTGCATCGCTTTTTTTAGCGATTTACCTTGTTCTAACATTGCAGCTAAATAACCACAAAAACTATCACCCGCCCCAACACTATCTATTGGCTTTATTTTTAATGCGCTAACTTTTATCAATTCGCCTTTTAAAGTTGCGCCAAGCGCTCCATCAGCACCAAGCGTTACAATTATTATTTGCTGGTTTGTTTTAGCTAGGGCGCAAAGTTCATGCTCAAAACCTCTCTTTAACTCTTGTCCCATAAGCTCTTGCCCAATAAGCGCTGCAAATTCTGTTTCATTGGCAATGACAATATCAGCAAGCTTGGCAAGGGTTTTGCTTTTAATGCTAAAGGGCGCAATATTAAGAATAGTGGTTATATTGGCATTTTTAGCAGCTTTTAATGCAGTTTCTATAGTTTGTTCAGGGATTTCCTGCGCCAGTAGAATAATATCACCTTGACCCATTTCACTAATCATTTGAAGCGCCATATCGGGCAAAACAGCAGAATTAGCCCCAGCAACAACAATGATAGAATTCTCACCATTATCCGCCACGCTAATCATCGCAATGCCAGTGCTTTCATCGGTTACTTTAACATTACTAAGATTAATTTCAGCTCTTTTGAGTTCTGCTAATGCCATTGAAGCATTTTTATCATTGCCTACCGCTCCAACCATTGTAACACTCGATCCAGCACGGCTTGCCGCCAGTGCCTGATTAGCGCTCTTACCGCCAGCCGCAGTTTTGAACGTCTTGCCAAGCAATGTTTCGCCAGCAAATGGTAAGCGTTTAACATTTACAATGAGGTCAAGATTTATTGAGCCAATAACATATATCATTTATTTCGTTCTAATTTATAGATAGTCCCACCCAAAGAAATAATATAAAGCTCACCAAACCCATCAACTGCAAAACTGGACAAAGAGCTAACCTCTCCTAAAATATCGCTCCAATTTTTTTCTTGTAAGACATTACCATTTTCATATTTTAGACTAAAGATTTTACCAGAGCAAAAATCGCCGTAAAAATAATGCCCATTAAGCTCGGGGAGAGCCTTGCCTCTATAAACATAACCACCTGTAATTGAACAGCCCTCTGAAGTAGGGTAGGTTTTAATAGGCCATATCAGGTCTTTTTCTTTACATTTTTTATCAAAAAGACATTGATCGCCTTCTGCAAGAGGCCAGCCAAAATTAGCGCTCCTTGAACTAGAGCTAAGCGAACTTGGGGCAATTGAAGTAGCACCGATTGGTTTATCATCGCTTGAAGCTGCCACCACTTCAATCACGCTGATTTCCTCTTGTCCTTTTTGCCCAACATCTGCAATATAGAGCAAATTACCATCAAAAGAAAAACGCCATGGATTACGCAACCCATAGACCCACGCCTCTGGTGCTGCGCTACTCATATTTGGATTGCTAAATGGAATTTCATATGGTTGTTTAACTCCATCTCCAACTAATATTCTAACAATTGTGCCAAGTGCTGTGTCAAAATTTTGACCATGTTTATAAGTGTCATTAGATCCGCCGCCATCGCCAAACCCGATATATAAATAACCCTTAGGCCCAAACGCCACCATGCCGCCATTATGATTGCCAGCTGGTTGTTTTAGAGTATAAACCTCACGGGCTGAATCTATATCAAAGCTATTGCTAACCTTATCAAAACGATATTCCTCAATCACGCTTAACAATCTACCTGTGGTATAGGAAACATAAGCTAAACCATTAGATAAAAAATCTGGGTGCAGAGCCAGCCCAAGCATTCCAGCCTCACCAGCATAAGTAACTTGCTCAGAAATATCTAAAACATCATATATTTTGCCGTTCTCAAACACAGAAATCACACCATGTTGCTGCACGATAAATAAGCGTGCATCATTCTTTGCAGCTGTTGCAAAAAGCGGTGCGCTAAGGTCTTTGGCTATGGCGGTTAGTTTAAGGTTATCGTTTTGAGAAAAAACCACACTTGCATTAAAAACTGCGCTCAATATCAAAATAAGAAATAGGATTTTGTTTTTAATCATGATTTTAAGCTACTATTATCATTATCAACATGTCAAAATTATAATTCTTAACAATGATTTTAGGACATGTTCTCGCTATATAAATAGCGAGAACAAAATTATTATTTAGAACTTAAAATTCAAACCAACTCGTACAAGGCTTGCAGAGTTTGTAAATCCATATAATTCTTCATTATTGGTATAAGATCTATGTTCAGGAAATTGCATTTGTAAATATTCAATTTTTGTTGATAAATTATCACTCAAAGCATATTCCACGCCTCCACCAAACACCCAACCTGTATGAATATTGTCA
>JAMONS010000077.1 GCA_027065555.1 Hyphomicrobiales bacterium
AATATGGGTATGTGTGCCAACTACTAATGAGGCTCTGCCATCTAAAAAATGCCCCATTGCCTGAATTTCTGAAGTTGCCTCCACGTGAAAATCAACTATTATTGCGTCCGCCATTTCACCTAAGGGGCATTGCGCTATGGCTTCTTCAATCGCTAAAAACGGGCAATCTATTGGGTTCATAAATACTCGCCCCAAACCCTGCACAACCAAAACTTGCTTACCGTTTTTTGCCGCAACCAAAGTCGCACCACGTCCCGGTGTTCCTTTTGCCATATTTATTGGGCGCACTAGGTTTTGCTCTCTGGCGATAAAGCCTAATGTTTCTTTTTGATCCCACGCATGATCACCTAATGTTACTACATCAGCACCAGCCGCCAATAATTCATTATAATGTTTTTCAGTTAATCCACGCCCATGCGACGCATTTTCGCCATTTATAATCACGCAATCCAAAGCTAATTGCTCAATCAATGAGGGTAATCTCTCACTAATGGCATTGCGCCCTGCTTTGCCAACCACATCGCCCAAAAATAAAATCCGCATTAAAATTTTCTCACTTCTTTTTCACTGACCAAATAATCAAGCGGCATATCATGGCTTTCATATTCAATACTCTCAACTTCTTGCACGCTATAGGCATATCCAACCAATAAAGGCTTTTTATCCATTTGGGCAATAGTCCTATCATAATAACCCTTGCCATAACCAAGCCTGTTGCCACTTTTATCAAACGCCACCAGCGGCATAATAATAATATCTGGCACTAAAATTGGTGCACTCTCATTTGGTGCTTTTATATCATGCGCTCCTGCAATTAACTCATCGCCCCTTTGCCAAGCCCTAAATATCATTGGCTGATTATTCTCAATCACACTAGGCAGGCATATTTTCTTATTCTTTGCCCATAATTTTTCAACAAGTGGCAAAACTTTAAGTTCATTATTCATTGCGTAATAAGCGGCAATGATATTTTGCCTTTCAAGGGGAATGTTTTGTAGAAAATTATCAGCAGCCTGAGTTGCCGCTTGTTGCATAAAGCTTAAAGAAAGCGCCGCACGTTTTGCTTTTGCTTTATTACGCAATTCTGATTTATTTATTATTTGTCTCAAATATCTAAACTTTCAAAATTGCCGCCTAACCGTTTAGTCTGTAATCTTAAGAAACCTATAGTATAGGTGGGCACCGTATATCCAAACCCACGGGTCTGGTCAGGGACAGCTCCCTTAAAGATCGTAAGGCCTAAAGAATGGACTATCACAAATCAGGCAGCAGTATTAATATAGTGCTTTATTTGAATTTTCGCAAAGGTTGATTTTATTAAAAACGAAATAATAAATATTATGTTCTAGATTTGGTGCTTTTTTCTAAACTATCAGCGACTACTTCAATTTTTCTAGCAACATCAGATATGCTTTTTGCAAAGTTTTTTTCTAACTCCAAATGAGCGCCGCCAAGTCTTTCCCCCTGAGAGGTAATTAATTCAAGATCTTGTCGTAATTTTTCAATTTTTTCTTCGGCTTCACTCAAAGCATCAACCGCTGCAATCCCCGCCATAACAACCAAACGATTATCACCAATTTCACCAAACTCGCCCTTAAAACCATCTACAAAACCATTCAAACGCTCACCTAAACTCACTAGTCGGCTTTCTTGACCATCTTCACACGCCATACGGTATTTGCGATCATTTATTTCAATGTTGACTTCTGACATAATAAATCCCTATTTCACCAACACAGATTTTATAGTTTCCATTGCATCAACAAGACGTAATGAAACCTGCCTAGCAGTTTTATCAAGCTTTTTTTCTCGCTCTGCAACTTGGTTATATTTAATAGCATATTCGTTTTTTTGTTGCGAGAGTAGCGCAACATCATTTTGCAATTTAGACAAAACTAATCCCTGCTCGCTAAAAGCCTCAATGCTTTTTTCAAGCCGTTCCATTGCCCGCTCCATACGCTTATTGGCAACTTCTAAACTATCACTATTATTTATATCATCCATTTAACGACCCAATTTTTCGAATCCAAACTTTTGTATACGATATAGTACAAATAAGCCAAATGAAACGTGATTTGGCAATAGTTCAATCAAATCTATACATATTAAACACACAAAATCTTCCACATTGAGCTATAGAAGCCTCCTCAAAACTATTGACTCAACTATCCTACCTGCTATGTGTTCGCTTATGAAAATCAGACATAACAGACAAAAATGTGACGTCCAAACATGAATCAGATACAAAAAACAAAAAAATCACAAAAAAATATGGCAAACGCTATTCGCATTTTGTCACTTGATTGTGTTGAAAGAGCAAAAAGCGGGCATTTAGGGCTACCTCTTGGGGCAGCTGATATTGCAACCGTACTTTTTACCAAATTCCTTAAATTTGATCCTAAAAACCCAAATTGGTTTGATCGAGACAGATTTGTGCTTTCAGCAGGTCATGGCTCAATGTTGCTCTATTCTGCGCTTTATCTATTGGGATATAAAGGCTCAACCCTTGAAGGCTTAAAAGACTTTCGCCAATTAGGAGCAAAAACCGCTGGCCACCCAGAATTTGGCCATCTCGAGGGGGTTGAAACAACCACAGGGCCACTTGGTCAAGGCATTGCAAATGCAGTTGGCATGGCACTATCAGAAGAAAAGCTAAGAGCTGAATTTGGGCAAGAATTAGTTGATCATTATACTTATTGCTTAATTGGTGATGGTTGCTTGATGGAAGGCATTTCTCATGAAGCCTGTTCATTAGCTGGACATCTAAAACTTAATAAACTCATCGTTTTATGGGACGATAATGACATCACGATTGATGGGCATATTTCTCTAGTTGATAGCACTGACCAAAGAGAACGCTTTAAGGCCTATGGCTGGAACGTAATTTCTATTGATGGTCATAATGAACAAGAAATTGTTTCAGCTCTAACAAGTGCAAAGCAAAGCGAAAAGCCAACTCTTATTGCTTGTAAAACTATTGCAGGCTTTGGTGCTCCAACAAAGGCAGGTAAGCCAAAGGCGCATGGCGGCCCTTATGGACAAGAGGAAGCCGCTGGCATTCGTGAAAATCTTGACTGGGAAAATGAGCCATTTGATTTACCACAAGATATTGTTGACGCTTGGCGCTTGGCTGGGCTTCGCTCGACCAAGTTACGTGTTAGTTGGGAAAAACAGTTTGAAAAACTAAATGGTGAAAAAGGGGCTGAGTTTAAGCGCCGCTTGCGTGGAGATATAAGTTCTGATCTTGAGAACGCAATTCTTGAGTTGAAAAAACAATATATCAAAGATATGCCAAATGTTGCAACTCGCAAAAGTTCACAAATGGCGCTTGAAATTATCAACCCCATTTTAAGCGAAACTATGGGCGGCTCAGCCGATTTAGCTGGCTCAAACCTTACAAAAACCACAGATATGAGCGATTTTTCTGCTGATGAGCGCTCAGGGCGGTTTATTAATTATGGCGTTCGTGAGCACGCTATGGCAGCTATGATGAACGGCATGGCGTTACATGGTGGCCTATTGCCCTATTCTGGCGGATTTTTCATTTTTTCAGATTATGCACGCCCCGCAATTCGCTTGGCCGCATTGATGGAAATTCGCACTATTCACGTAATGACTCATGACTCTATTGGAGTTGGCGAAGATGGCCCAACCCACCAGCCAGTTGAACATTTAGCCTCTTTTCGTGCTATGCCAAATATCAAGGTCTATCGCCCATGCGATGCCAGTGAAACCGCAGAATGTTGGCAATTAGCTTTGATGGATAAAACTGCACCAGCAATTTTAGCACTTTCTCGTCAAGGCACAAAAGCAATTCGGGCTGAATTTAGCGAGAAAAATCTTTGTGCCAAAGGCGCATATATTATCATTGGCAATAATGATGCTGATATTGTTATTTTTGCTAGCGGCACCGAAGTTGCTATTGCGCTTGATGCTTATGAAGAATTAGCCAAACAAGATATTTCAGCACGAGTGGTTTCAGTGCCTTGTTTTGAATTATTTTACGCTCAGGACGAAGATTATCAACGCTGTATAAAAGGCGACGCAAAGCTCCGCATCGGCATAGAAGCTGGTGTTCGTCAGGGTTGGGATAGATTACTTGGGGACAATGGGATATTTATAGGAATGGATAGTTTTGGCGCAAGTGCTCCAGCCAGCAATTTATATCAGCATTTTAACATTAGCGCCGATGCCATTGTTGATGCAGTAAAACAAAAATTATCAGATTAAAAAAAATATAAGGAAAACATCATGACAATAAATGTTGCTATTAACGGATTTGGCCGAATTGGGCGCAATATTTTGCGTGCCATTATTGAAGAAGGCCGCACCGATATTAAAGTGGTTGCGATTAATGATTTAGGGCCTGTTGAAACTAACGCACATTTATTTCGCTATGATTCAGTGCATGGTAAATTTAATGGTGAAGTAAAAGTTGATGGCGATAGCATTGATGTTGGGCATGGGCCAATTAAAGTATTTGCTATTCGTGATCCTAAAGCCCTACCTTGGGGCGAGTTAGATGTTGATATTGCGCTTGAATGTACTGGTATTTTTTCAGCACGTGACAAAGCGGCGTTTCATCTTGAAGCTGGTGCAAAACGTGTGCTGGTTTCAGCTCCTTCTGCTGGTGCTGATTTAACCGTTGTTATGGGTGTTAATGATGAGCTTATTTCAAGCGAGCATTTAGTTATTTCCAATGCATCTTGCACCACAAATTGCCTTGCGCCATTAGCTAAAATCCTAAACGATAGCGTGGGCATTGAGCATGGTTTCATGACAACAATCCATGCCTATACTGGTGATCAGCCAACGCTTGATACAATGCACTCCGATCTTTATCGTTCCCGTGCAGCAGCACTTTCTATGATACCAACTTCAACAGGAGCGGCAAAAGCCGTTGGTCTAGTATTACCAGAATTAATTGGAAAATTAGATGGCTCTTCGGTTCGTGTGCCAACTCCAAATGTTTCATTGGTTGATCTGTCATTTGTTGCCAATAAAAACACAAGCACTGATGAAATAAATCAAATAGCCAAAGATGCCGCCAATAGCTCTCGCTTAAAGGGCATTTTTGATTATGATGAAGAGGCAAAGGTTTCTATTGATTTTAACCATGACCCGCACTCCTCAAATTTTGCACCAGCGCAAACCAAAGTAATAGGCAAGCGATTTGTACGAGTAGTAAGCTGGTATGATAATGAATGGGGCTTTTCTAACCGCATGATTGATGTGGCCGTTGCGATTGGCAAAACACTTTAATAATTAAATTACTAAACATTACTTTCTAAGGGGCAGGTTAAAAAATCTGCCCCTTTTGTTTGAATTATTCTTATAAAACTTATAGACTATATTTAAGAGTCGTTTTTTAAGAATTACGAACCATACGGAGCACATTATGTATAATTTACCTAATCTTGATGATGTAAGCCTTAGACACAAAAATGTATTGGTTCGGGTAGATTTTAACTTACCAATTATGAACGGCAAGGTAACTGATAGCACTAGGGTTTCTCGCTCTGTGCCTACCATTCGAGATATTATAAAAATGAATGGCAAGGCTATTTTACTCTCTCACTTTTCTCGCCCCAATGGACAAATAGTTCCTAAAATGTCGCTTGAGCAGGTAGTTAGTGCCGTTGAAAAGGTTCTTAATCATAAGGTTATTTTCATAAAAACCGATTGGAATGATGTTAGCGAGGCTAAAAAAATAATTGATAATGCACCGCTTGGCTCGGTCTTTTTAATGGAAAATACCCGTTTTCATGAGGGTGAAGAAAAAAATGATGGGGAGCTAGCTAAGCATATGGCAAGTTTGGGCGAAATATATGTCAATGATGCTTTTTCAGCAAGCCATCGTGCCCATGCCTCAACTGAGGGCATAGCGCATTTATTGCCCTCCTATGCAGGGCGAGCTATGCAAAAAGAACTTAGAGCGCTCTCTTCTGGCCTAGATAAGCCGAGCCACCCAGTGATTGCCATAATTGGTGGGGCAAAAGTTTCTAGTAAAATCGATTTAATAGAAAACCTACTTAAAAAAGTTGATGGCTTAGTTATTGGCGGTGGCATGGCAAATACTTTTCTTTATGCAATGGGAATAGGCATTGGTAATTCTTTATGCGAGCGAGATCTAGCAGGCATTGCTAATAAAATTATGGATAAGGCCGATAAAGAACATTGTGCAATAATTCTACCAATCGATGCAAATGTTGCTTGGGAGTTTAAGGCAAATGCCAAACATCGCTTTTATGGACTTGATGCTATTGATCCAAATGGCATGATTTTAGATATTGGCCCAGCCTCCATTGAGCGCATTAAAGGGGCGATTGATGAAGCAAAAACAATTATTTGGAATGGCCCTTTAGGGGCATTTGAATATGAGCCATTTGATGCTGGAACTGTTGAAATAGCAAAACATGTTGCCAAACGTACCAAATTTAATGGTTTGGTTTCAGTTGCAGGAGGCGGCGATACAGTGGCAGCACTTGCAAAAGCTGGTGTTAGTGATGAGTTCACTTATATTTCAACCGCTGGGGGGGCTTTTCTTGAATGGATGGAAGGCAAGCCATTACCAGCTATTGAGGCATTAAAAGCGGCTCGAGATAAAAATTAGGCCTATTGCAAAAAAATCTAAGTTTAGCCAATATTTAGAGCTTTAAGATATTTCATGGATCAACAAATATTTATCATAATTCCAGCAAATGGAAAAATTAAGCAGCTTTCGCAAACTATTGCTGAATTGCTTAACAGCGTTCCAGTTGCTGCTTTATTATTATCTAAAGGACAAAAGCTACCAGAATATGAGAGCATCGCAAAACAAATACTACCAATAACAAAAGCGCATGATTGTGCCTTATTATTGGATAATGAGCCAGTTTTGGCAAAAAAAATTGGCGCTGATGGCGTTCATATTAATGGAGATATAAAGCTCATTAAAGCGGCTCTTGAGGAATTAAAGCCTGATCTGATAGTTGGTGCTGGCAATATCACTAACAAACATGAAGCGATGGAAAAAGGCGAATTGGGCGTTGATTATGTGTTTTTTGCTAAAATCGATGCAAATGAAGATAATAGTCTTGATTTAGCTAATTGGTGGGCACAAACATTTGAAGTACCAGCAATTTATAATATTAAGAATAAAAATTTGAACAATAATCCGCAAACTGAATTTTTGGCGTTTAATTTCAATGATTTTTCAAGTGCAAAAGAAATGATAGAGTTTTTATCAAAATGAAATTATTTTTATCAAAAATCCTAGTGATTATTCTTACTCCTTTTTTTATATTTTCAACAGCACAAGCTAATGAAGACATAAGTGAAGCAAGTAAAATCTCGCAAGAAATTTTTGGTCCACGTGTGCCAATAGATAAAGCATATGGCGCATTTCAGCGTGGCTTTTTCTTAACGGCATTACAACTAGCTCTGCCACGAGCAGAGCTAGGAGAAGCATCAGCGCAAACCCTAATAGCGCAAATCTATGCCAATGGATTAGGCGTTGCAAAAAACTCAGCCCTTGCCGCAAATTGGTATATGTTAGCAGATAAAACAGGCGATATTAACGCAACATTTGAATTAGCTCTACTTTATCAAGCAGGAGAAGGTGTGCCAAAAAACCGTGAAAAAGCAGCGCAATTATTCAAAAAAGCCGCAGATTTAGGCCATATAGAAGCAATCTATAATCTCGCTATATTACATGTTGAGGGCAAATATGTTTTACCAGACCTATCATTAGCTGCAAATTTACTAAAAATAGCTGCAAATTACGGAATTTCTGAAGCGCAATATGATTATGGAATTATGTTAATTGAAGGTGCTGGAATTGCCCCAGATATTAAAGCTGGAGCAAATCAAATTAGACTAGCGGCAAATAATGGACTAAGCGCCGCACAGGTAGAATATGCAACTCTTCTATATCTTGGCAAAGGAGTTGAGCGCAATCTTAAACAAGCAATAATTTATTATCAAACCGCCGCCCAAAACGGTAATCCTGTTGCACAAAATAGGTTAGCGAAATTATTAGCGATTGGTGAGGGGATTGAACTAAACCAACAACAAGCCGCTATGTGGCGCTCTTTAGCAAGAAGGCAAGGGTTAATTGATAAAAGCCTTGATAGATTATTGGTTTCAATAAATGCAGATGATTTAGCAAAAGCAGAAGAAATGGCTCGTTTTTGGCCAAACCCTCCCCCTAAAAATTAACCTCATTACTTATCCTATATAAATATATTCTTATCACTGGTTGATATTGTCCTTTATTTAAGGCAAAAGCCAGATAGAACATAAAAAAGAAGTAAAAAATGAAAATAAATGGCAATGAAATTCGCCCCTCAAATGTAATTGAACATAATGGGCGCTTATGGGTCGCAGTTAAAGTAAATCATGTAAAACCTGGAAAAGGTGGCGCTTATGCTCAGGTTGAACTTAAAGATATAGTTTCCGGCACTAAGTTAAATCAGCGTTTTCGCTCAGCTGAAACAGTTGAAAAAGTTCGCCTTGAGCAAAAAAAGTTCCAATTCTTATATGAACAAGGTGATATGCTTGTTTTTATGGATTTAGAAACCTATGAACAACTTGAGCTTTCAAGTGAATTTGTTGGTGATAAGGTTGCGTTTTTACAAGATGGCATGAACGTTCAGGTTGAACTTTATGAAGAAAAACCACTTGGCATTGCTTTGCCGCAAAATGTGATTTTAGAAGTTACTGAAACAGAGCCCGTAGTTAAAGGGCAGACGGCGGCCAATTCATTTAAGCCTGCGATTTTAGAAAATGGTGTTAAAGTTATGGTGCCACCATTTGTTAATCAGGGCGAAAAAATTGTCGTTGATACGCAAGAAGTTACTTATTTACGTCGTTCAGATTAGATTTTAACAAATATTTTTAAGGAATTAATATGGCTCGTTCAGCAATATTAAATATTATGTGTCAAGCAGCTTCAAAAGCTGGACGTTCATTAACTCGTGATTTTGGCGAAGTTGAAAACCTGCAAGTAAGCCGCAAAGGCCCTGCAGATTTTGTTTCAAACGCTGATAAAAGCGCTGAAAAAATAATTTTTGAAGAATTACAATACGCCCGCCCAACCTATTCTTTTTTAATGGAAGAGGGCGGCGAAGTTAAGGGGAGCGATGGGCAACATCGCTGGATTATAGACCCACTTGATGGCACAACAAATTTCTTACATTCAATTCCGCTTTTTGCAGTGGCTATTGCACTTGAGCGCAATGGCGAAATTGTTGCTTCAGTTATATATAATCCCATAATGGAAGAATTATATACTGCCGAAAGAGGCGCAGGCGCTTGGCTAAATAATCGACGCTTACGTGTTGCAGGCCGTAAAAAACTTGCAGATGCAGTGCTGTCAACTGGCATAAAAGTAACAGGCACGAGCAATGATGCAAAAGCAATGAAGCAACTAGCCGCTATTTCCCCAACTTGTGCAGGCATAAGGCGCACAGGTTCAGCATGTACCGATTTAGCATGGCTTGCCGCTGGTCGTTTTGATGGATATTGGGAGGCAAAATTAAGCCCTTGGGATATTGCTGCTGGCTTATTATTGGTTAGAGAAGCTGGTGGTTTTGTCACTGATTTAAGCGGTAAGGATAAAGCAATAGAAAAGGGTGAAGTATTGGCAGGTAATGAGCAAATTCATGGCTCTTTGCTAAAAGCCCTAAAAGCGATTGATTAAAATTTATAAAAATTACTTCACGCTACCATTGTCATAATGTTGCTCACTAGTTAGAGTTAAGACTAACTATCAGCTTTAACTATTAGTGTGCCAGTAATTATGACAGAAAAATATAGTCCATATCATCTAAGCAATCCAATTATCTATTTAATCAAGATAATTATTTTTCTTATTTTAATAGGGTTGGTTGGGGCTATTCTTTTTGTTCAGCTACTTAGCGCATTTTGGTCTAATCCGTTTATCAATGGACTTATATTATTTGTTTTATTCATTGGCATTGCCCTTAGCTTTAGGCAGGTGCTTAGACTACTCCCAGAAGTTAGGTGGGTTAATTCACTGCAAAGTGGCGAAAATAACATAACTATAAAACCACCAATTTTGCTTGCCCCTGTTGCAGGGATTATGCGTGAACGTTTGGGAGAAGCAATAATTACCCCAGCCTCATTACGCTCAATTTTAGATAGCGTTGGTATGCGGCTTGAAGAAGCAAAAGAAACCTCCAGATATCTCACAGGCTTGTTGGTGTTTTTAGGATTATTAGGAACATTTTACGGCCTATTGCAAACCGTTGGCTCAGTTTCAGATGTTATTCAAGGGCTAGATGTTGGGGAAGGTGATGCAGTAAATTCATTTAGCACTCTAAAAGATGGCCTGCAAGCACCACTAAGTGGTATGGGGACGGCGTTTTCTTCTTCTCTTTTTGGCCTAACTGGCTCGCTTATTTTGGGATTTTTAGATTTGCAAACTGGACAAGCGCAAAACGCCTTTTATACCGAACTTGAAGACTGGATGGCCTCAATGACTGAACTTGATCACCCAGTAACGGCAATGCAGGCCAGCGGGCTTGGGGTTTCAGGTGATGAAATGCAATCAATGATTGAGCAATTAGGCTCAAGTATGAAAGACAATAATTCTTCGCAAAATGCTATTCGTGCAATGGCAGAATTAGCTCATGGTATTGATGGTTTGGTAAAACACATAAGAGCTGAGCAAGCAGATTTAAGAAATTTCATTAATGAGCAAAGTGAAACCAACAAACAATTACGTGATTTAATTGCCGCAATTTTGCGTGAAGATAATAATAAAGCAAATTAGGATAAATAACTAATGGCCAGATATTTATCAAAACGAAATAGTCAAAGATCCAATTATTGGCCCGGTTTTGTTGATGCGCTTTCTTCGCTTTTATTGGTAATAATTTTTCTTTTATCTCTATTCGTTCTAGCACAATTCTTTTTAGGTCAAGAATTACTGGGTAAAGACACAGCGCTTTCAAAACTAAATTCACAAATTGCCGAACTCACCGAATTACTACAATTAGAACAATCAGAGGCAGATGACCTTGAAGCAACTATCTCAAGTTTGAGCGCTACCCTTGTTAGTACACAAACTGACAAAGACAATCTTTCAAGCCAAATTGCTGGAATTGGTACTGGATTAAGCGATAAAGATACAGCTATCAGTTCACTAAATTCTGAATTATTATCCGAGCAAGAAATATCTCGAGAAGCAGCGGCGCAACTTTTACTGCTTAATCAACAATTAGCCGCCTTAAGAGCCCAAATTGGCGCTCTTGAACAAGCGCTTGATGCATCAGAAGCACGTGATACTGAATCAACTACCCGCATTACTGATCTTGGCAAAAGGCTTAATTTAGCACTAGCACAACGTGTGCAAGATCTTTCTCGTTATAGATCAGACTTTTTTGGACGCTTAAGTGAGATATTGGCTGATAGATCAGATATTAAAATTGTTGGTGATCGTTTTGTATTTCAATCAGAAGTTTTATTTGATGCTGGTGAGGCTCATATTTCAGATGCTGGTGCAAATGAAATTGCCAAACTAGGGAACGCTATTTTACAATTAGAAACAGAAATCCCGCCAGAAATAAATTGGGTTTTACGCATAGATGGGCATACAGATGTTCGCCCCATAGCAACAGCGCAATTCCCCTCAAATTGGGAACTTAGTGCCGCAAGAGCAATTTCAGTTGCAAAATTACTCATAGCGCAAGGCGTATCGCCAAATCGCTTAGTAGCCGCTGGCTTTGGTGAATTTTCACCGCTAGAATTTGGTGATAGTGACGAAGTCTATCGGGCAAACCGCCGTATAGAATTTAAGCTAACGGAATAGTATTTTTCTCAATTCTATGAGGTTTTTTACAAAGAATTAAATTGCAACTCAGCCAATTCAGCATATCGACCGCCCTTTGCAATAAGCTCTTCATGCGTTCCGCTATCAAGTAACCTACCATCCTCAATAACCAAAATCCTGTCAGCGTCTCTAATAGTTGCCAAACGATGCGCAATAACAATAGTAGTACGGCCAGCCATTAAATGCTCTAGCGCTTGTTGTACCTTATGCTCACTTTGCGCATCAAGCGCACTTGTTGCCTCATCTAATAACAGGATAGGGGCATCTTTTAATAAGGCTCTAGCAATAGCTATCCGTTGTTTTTGCCCACCAGAAAGCATCAGCCCACGCTCACCAACCAATGATTGATAGCCATGCTCTAGCCTATCAACAAACTCATCAACCAATGCAGCTTTTGCCGCTTTTTTTATTTCTTCATCACTAGCATCTGGCTTTCCAAAGCGAATATTATCAGCAATCGTGCCGGCAAAAATTACTGATTCTTGTTCAACATATGCAAATTGCGAACGTAAATCAGAAGCTTTAACATCAGAAATATTTAATCTATCAACTAAGATTTCTCCACCATCAATATCGTAAAACCTATGTAAAAGCGAAAATATTGTTGATTTTCCAGAACCAGAAGGGCCAACTAATGCAACGGTTTCTCCAGATTTCACCAAAAAACTAACGTCTCGTAGTATTTTGTTATTTTCCCTTGTTTGATAAGAAAAATCTACATTTCTAAATTCTACTTCTCCCAATGAAGGCACAGGAATTTTTTTAGGATTAATCGGATCAACTATTTTTGGTTTAGTTTGTAATATTTCAATTAAACGTTCCGTCGCTCCAGCAACTGTTTGTAATGAGCCCCAAATATCAGACATATTAGTTAGTGAACTAGAAGCCATAAGCGCATAGACCAAAAATTGCACTAATTGCCCCTCACTCACATCACCCGCAAATACCGCTCGTGCGCCAAGCCAAATCACAAGTAACAAAGCAACAGTTGCAAGAAAAATTACTAGGGCCACTAAAAATGACCTAGCTAACAACCTTCTTGCCTCAGCATCAAAGCTTTGCTCTGAGCGTTTAGAAAATATTTCTATTTGTATTTTCTCTTGCACAAACGCTTTAACAGTTTTTATTGAACTTAAAATTTCTGTTGCCATAGCGCTAATATCGGCTAAGCGATCTTGAGTAGTGCGTGACATAGCTCGCAAACGATGCACAAATAAAACTATTGGAATAACAACTAGAGGGCCAATAATTACCACACTAAAAGCTAATTTTGGCGAGGTAAGAAACATCATAATCAGCGCACCAACTAATATGACTAAAGAGCGTAAAGCAACAGAAGCGCTTGAGCCAATAGCCCCACGAATAGTCGCTACATCACCATTTAGACGAGAAGTTAATTCACCAACTCGATGGACATCAAAAAAACTAGCATCGAGTGATAATAGACGATTAAAAACCTCACGCCGTAAATCAGTTAAAACTCGCTCGCCAATAATAGAGATAAAATAAAACCTAAGCCCGCTTGCCGCGGCCATAATTGTTGCAACCCCGATTATTGCCAAACCATATTGAAATACTTTATCAAGATTTTGTGTAACAAACCCCTCATCAATAATACCGCCAAGCAATATAGGAATTGCCAAAGACAGAGCAGCTGCAAGCAACAGAAATATCAAAGTAAATATAAGGCGCACAGGATATTTGATTAGAAACGGAATTAAAGCTCTTAAGGGCTTTAATTTAGCAGGCTTTTTCTTAGCATCATTGTCTTTAACAATATCAATTTTTGATTTTATATCGCTCATAAAAAATCTTTTCGTTGAAAATTTTATCCTACATAAACCCTCATTGCACAAGGCGCAACAAATTGCTTCATAAAAACAACAATTCTCCTCTTGCAGTTTTATAATAACTTAGCTAGAAAGCACCAAATCTATATTTCTCGTAAAAGAACGAGCCAATTTTACAATTAAGAGTAGTTAAATGAAAAAAGACCTGCACCCAGATTATCACACGATTAAAGTAGTGATGACAAATGGAGATGAATTTGAAACCCGCTCAACTTACGGCAAAGAGGGCGACGTTCTAAAACTTGATATTGATGTTGTTACTCACCCAGCATGGACTGGTGGAACTGGACAATTATTAGATCGTGGCGGACGTGTTTCTCGCTTTAAAGAAAAATTCAAAGGTATGTTGGGTTAAACTTAAAATATATAAAGACCTTATCAAACCCGACCCATTTGGTCGGGTTTTTTATTTATAGGAGGCTCTTCAAAAGGGGTGCTACTGTCTGGTTAAACCCAAATACCCCCTTCTTGTCATCCTCGGGCAGCCTAGCGGCGTGAGCGGAAAATGACCCAAGGATCCGTAACGTGTTGATATTGTTAGCATTTTGGATACTTGGGTCAAGCCCGAGTATGACGAAGGGAAAGGTAGAAATCGTTTATTCTATCTTTTGAAGAGCCTTGTATAGTAAATCCCTGATCTTAGTCAGATTTTTTATCTTTTCCAAATGCTGCATTTAGACGAGAAAATTGCTCGGCAATTCCTCCTGCCGCTTCGAGAGATTTTTCTGCTTCGATTTGTATTTCCTCAACAGATTCATTTTCAAGCCTATCAAGTCTATCAAAACGAATAACTCGCTCATATAGGCGTTCGCCTTTTTCAATATAATCTAATAGTTTTGGAGGTAAATCACTCCACCCGGGTCCCGATTTATCATATGTAGATCTAAAGAATTTTATTTTCTCCTTCTCATCTAATGCGCTTTGTGAGGTTACTTCTCCCTCCCTAACCGCTCTTTGCAACAATAACCAAGAGGCCATTTGCATCAATCTAGTAGTTAAGCGCATAGATTCGCTAGCATAGACAAAAGCTGCTTCACGATTAAGTTCACGGCTTTGTTTGCGCCCTTCCCCATCAAGATAGGCCGCAACCTCCTCAATTAATCCCATACCTTGTGAATATAGCTTATCAAAATCTTTTGACGCCAAAAGACTTGGCCCTATTGAAAGAAGGCTTGGGGCTCTTGAAATAACATCGGTTTTATTATCTTTATCGCTCAAAATCTAACCCATTCTAGAAATAACATCATTTCATTCTATAGTATTTAGCATTGAAAATGCTAAATACTATCACCGCACGAAGCGAGTGCGGCGCGCGGCGAAGCCAGCGTAATTCAATTGGTATAATTGAATTTAGAAAATACTATAACTGACAAAAAAATATTGTCACCAATTTGTTGCATTTTTCCTTAATGCAAGAATAAGTAATAATCAGAAATGTTTTTGGATAAAAAAAAGAGCCGCATAAACGGCTCTGAAAGTTAACAGGGAGGTATCATAAAAAGGAGAAAAAATATGTTCCTTAAAAATATGTATAACTAATGATTACCGCTAAGAAGTTAATTTTATATTAATAAGAGTCATTTTCTTAACCCTATTAATTCACAGCATATAAACCAGCAAAAAATTTACTACTTTTATAGACTAAAACTTAAGGTCAAAACTTAAACATCGCTTCAGCTTTTGAATGCGATTGTTGTTTTTGTTTTATTGAGCCTTGCAAGCGAATAATTTCATTTTCCAACAATTCTATTCGAAAATTTAATTCATCAACTGAAACATCACCTAGGTTTTCACCAATTTCATGTTCAATTTTCTTTTTGACCTCATCTTCTTCCATTTTTTTATACCCCTTGCCAATAAATCAAATTTCACGTTAAAAAATAATATGAGATTCCCAAAGCAAATAAAAGCAATTTATATTTCTAATTTTGGTGCGCCAGAAACCTTACAGCTTAAAAACCGCACTCTTAATGCACCAAAGCCCAATGAAATAACTATCAAAATTAAGGCTTGCGGTATAAATGGCCCTGATATTTTACAACGAAACGGATTTTATCAACCAACTAAAGAAAATGCCAAATGGCTTGGTTTAGAAGTTTCTGGCGAAATTGCCTTTGTTGGAGAAAAAGCTGGCAACTGGAAAATCGGTGATAAAGTTGTGGCGCTTTGTAATGGTGGTGCTTATGCAAATTATGTAAATGTTCCCTTTGGGCAAGTACTGCCATTACCAAAAAATTGGAGCTTTATTGAAGGGGCGGCTTTGCCCGAAACTTTTTTCACCATTTATCAAACTCTAATAATGAAGGCCAAACTCAAGAAAAATATGTCAGTACTGATACATGGCGCATCGGGCGGCATTGGCGCAAGTGCCATTCAAATTTCAAAACTCATAGGCGCAAAAGTAATTTGTTGCGTTTCATCAAAGATAAAAGCAGATTATGTTAAATCTCTTGGGGCAGATTATATCATCAATTATAAACAGCAAGATTATGTAGAAGAAGTGCTAAAAATTACCAATGGTGAAGGAGTTGACAGAGTTATAGACGTGGTAGGCGGCACATATCTAAAGCGCAATATCAAAGCCGCAGCACATGGCGCAACAATTATTCAACTAGCATTTTTAGGTGGTGCAAAGGCCGAAATAAACATCGCACCTATTTTGCTTAAAAACCTCACAATTTTTGGCTCAACTTTGGGCCCTAAAAATAGTCAGATAAAAGCAAAAATCGCCAAAGGACTTAAAGAAAAAATTTGGCCTGCGCTTAATGAGGGAAAAATCAAAGCACAACATATTCGCTCTTTCAAACTTAAAGAAGCAACAAAAGCCCATCATGCTTTTGAAGCATCAAAGCATTTTGGTAAGATAATTTTAGTTGTTGATTAGACTATATCTCCTAGTTCTCCCCTGTCACCCTGAGCGTAGCCGAAGGGTCTAAGATGCTTCGACTTCGCTCAGCATGACAACGCCTACAGCCTAAAACACCTAAAGCGCATTCAAAAACCCCTCAATACGCTCCCACAATCCCCTAGCCCACAAATCACCATGCGTTCCGCCCTCAACAATCCACAATTCTTGGCCATTGTTTGCCAAAGCAAATAAATCCTTACCATGCTGAACTGGAATTACTTTATCCGCTGTTCCATGCCCAATAAATAAAGGCTCATCAACGTCTTTTATCCATTCACGAGAAAGAAATTTATCCTTGAGTAATTTGGCAACTGGCATAAAGGGATAACGCTGTGCCGCTACATCAACCGCCGCTGTAAAAGGCGTTTCAAGCACTAAAGCTTGCGCCTCACGTTTTGATGCGACATAAGTTGCAGGGCCTGTACCAAGCGATCGCCCATAAAGCACTATTGGTTTATTCTTTTCTTTCGCCCAATCAAATATTTTCAAACTATCATTGAGGATATTTTCTTCGTTTACCCTACCAAGCGATAAAGGAAAACCACGATAATCAAAAGCAACTAAGCCATAACCAGCTTCAGCAATATCTCTTAAGCGCTCATATTGCTCAGTAAAACTCCCCTCATTACCATTAAAATATATGATAATCGGCTTGTCACCAACTGGCTCAACATACCACCCACGCACTCCTAAAGTTGGTGCGTTTCTTGCGGTTGGAACAAATATAATTTCAGCACGAGGCATTTTAGCATCAGAGAGTTTTATTATCTCACCTTGCGTAGAATATTGCATATTACGCTGATTAGAATTGAGGAACAACAAAGCCCCAGCATAAAGCGAGACAATAAATATCAAGCCCCAAATAATTATTCTTTTCATCACGAATTCCTAATGCCCTAATGCTTTAACAATATCCTCAGTCATTTTCTTGGCATCAGCAAATAACATCATCGTATTATCACGGAAAAACAATTCATTTTGCACCCCAGCATAGCCTGCCGACATGCCTCGTTTAATAAATAAAACAGTGCCAGCATTTTCAACATCAAGCACTGGCATACCGTAAATAGGTGAATCTTTGTCGGTCTTTGCAGATGGGTTGGTCACATCGTTCGCTCCAATAACAAAAGCCACATCGGCTTGCGCAAATTCAGAATTTATATCCTCTAATTCAAACACTTCATCATAAGGAACATTAGCCTCAGCTAAAAGCACATTCATATGCCCCGGCATACGACCAGCCACTGGGTGAATAGCATATTTAACTTCAACACCTTCTTCTTTGAGTAAATCAGCCATTTCACGTAACGCATGTTGCGCTTGCGCAACCGCCATTCCATATCCGGGAACAATAATCACCTTAGAAGCATTACGCATCATAAAGGCAGCATCATCAGCCGAGCCTTGTTTAACTGGGCGTGTTTCTTCTTCACCCGAACCAGCACTAACACTATCACCGCCAAAACCGCCCAAGATAACCGAGATAAACGAGCGGTTCATAGCACGACACATAATATAAGAAAGAATAGCACCAGATGAGCCAACCAACGCACCCGTAATAATCAGCGCACTATTTGAAAGAGTAAAGCCAATGCCAGCCGCCGCCCAACCAGAATATGAATTAAGCATCGATACCACAACAGGCATATCAGCGCCACCAATAGGGATAATCATTAATACCCCAAGCACCAGTGAAAGCGCAATAATTGCCCAGAACAACGTATTAGAGCTACTAAGCGTAAATTGCCAAATCAGATAGACCAACAAAACCCCAAGAGCAATATGTAATATATGACGAAGCGGCAAAATTATTGGCGTACCAGACATGCGCCCATCAAGTTTTAGAAAAGCAATAACCGAGCCGGTAAAAGTAAAAGCCCCTATTGCCGCACCAATACTCATTTCCACTAAATATGTAGGCTTAATATCACCTATTATTCCAATGTGAAAAGCCTCTGGCGCATAAAGCGCCGCCGCCGCAACAAGCACTGCCGCCAAACCAACCAGCGAGTGAAAAGCCGCAACTAATTGCGGCATTGCAGTCATAGAGATTTTCTTCGCCATGATTGCACCAATAGTGCCACCAATAGCGATGCCGCCAATTATTAGCGCCCATGAAGTAATGTCTGTAACATTAGCAATAGCTAATGTGGTAACAATGGCAATGGCCATACCAACCATGCCAAACATATTGCCCTGACGAGCACTAGCTGGACTTGATAAGCCACGAAGTGCGAGAATGAATAAGACCCCTGCAATCAAATAAAGAAGGGCTGCCAAATTTGCTGAAATCATTTTTTAGCGTCCTTCTTCTTATACATTGAGAGCATTCGCTGAGTAACCAGAAAACCGCCAAAAATATTTATTGATGCTAGGATTAACGCCACAAAGCCAAATGCCTTAGAAGCCCAATTTCCGCCATCAATTAGCGAAACCCCAACTGCCAATAATGCCCCAACCACAATAACCGAAGAAATTGCGTTAGTTACGCTCATTAAAGGCGTGTGAAGTGCTGGTGTTACCGACCAAACAACAAAATATCCAACAAATATCGCAAGTACGAAAATTGATAATTGGAAAACAAACGGATCTATTTGTTCCATTATTTAGCTCCCTTTATTTTTTGACTTTTTTTGCTTGTTAATTCTTTATGAGATTTCAGCTTAGTTTTTTTATCTGCTGGTTTTTTTGCAACTGCTTTTTTAGCAGGCGATTTTTTAGTTGCCGCTTTTTTCACAGCTGTTTTTTTCACAGGAGCTTTTTTAGCTACTGGTTTTTTAAGCGCCTCATGCACAATTTTACCGTCCCGAGTGAGATTAGTTGCCACAACCAACTCATCTTCATAATCAACATTGAGCGCCTTTTTTTCCTTATCAAACATGGTCTCTAAAAACGCAAATAAATTACGTGCATAAAGCGAAGAGGCAGAATTTGCTACCCTACCCGCCATATTGGCATAACCAATAATGCTAACTCCCTTATGCGCAATAATTTCATCTTTTTTGCTAAGTTCACAATTTCCACCACGCTCAGTTGCCAAATCAACAATAATTGAGCCAGCACCCATGCTCTCAAGCATTTTCTTAGTTACCAAAATTGGCGCATCACGACCCGGAATAAGCGCTGTCGTTATAACAATATCTTGTTTGGTAATATGTTTAGCCACCAATTCAGCTTGCAATTTTTGATAATCCTTGCTCATTGCTTTGGCATAACCAGCAGCAGTCTCCGCTTGTTTGAATTCTTCATTTTCAACCGCAATAAATTTACCACCCAAAGATTCGACCTGCTCTTTTGCCGCTGGTCGCACATCATTGGCAGAAACAACCGCCCCCAAACGCCTAGCGGTAGCAATCGCCTGTAATCCTGCAACCCCTGCCCCCATGATAAAAACTTTTGCTGGGCGAATTGTACCAGCTGCCGTCATCATCATCGGAAATGCTTTATCAAAAACAGCTGCCGCTTCAATTACGGATTGATAACCAGCAAGGTTAGCCTGTGAAGAAAGAACGTCCATCACCTGCGCCCGAGTAATACGAGGCATCAATTCCATCGCAAAAAGATTTACGCCCTTTTTTGCCAAAGCAGAAATATCGCCCTCATTGCCAAACGGATCCATCATGCCAATAATTAATGCGCCTTTAGCAACACCCACAAGACTATTCGCTTTTGGGCGGCGAACACAAAGCACAACATCAGCACCCTTAAGTGCGCTAGCAGAATTAGCGCAAATTTTTGCCCCAGCATCTTTATATTCAGCATCAGGAAATTTAGAACCTTGCCCTGCACTTTTCTCTATAAATACACTAGCACCAAGCTCGATTAGTTTTTTAACAGTTTCAGGCGTAGCACCAACTCGGGTTTCATGCGCCTCTCGCTCCTTTAATATAGCAACTTTCATTTTCTACCTTTTATTTTTAATAATAAACCAACGCCTGTTTTACTAAATTGTCAAGTTTGAACTGTTAATCCGATAAGTTTTCCAACTCATCAATCATAGCTTCAATCATATTAAGCCCAAGCAACCAAAAATCCTTATCACTAGCGTCAAGCCCAAATGGCTTTAATAATTCTGAATGATGTTTTGAGCCGCCAGCCGCTAATAGTTCAAGATATTTTTCTGCAAAGCCTCTCGGATTTTCTTGATATTTGGCATAAAGTGAATTTACCAAACAATCGCCAAACGCATAGGCATAGACATAAAAGGGCGAATGAATAAAATGCGGAATATAAGCCCAAAAACTTTCATAGCCCTCATTTAATATAACTCCATCACCAAGACTTTCTTTTGAAACTTCAAGCCACATTGCGTCAATTTGCTCAGCCTTTAATTCACCCTTGCGTCTGGCAGTGTGCACTTTCCTCTCAAAGCTATAAAAAGCAATTTGGCGTACCACCGTGTTGAGCATATCCTCAACTTTTTGACTTAACATAGCAAAGCGTTGTTTTTTATCTTTGGCATTTTCAAGCAAAGATTGAAAAGTCAGCATTTCACCAAACACACTTGCCGTTTCAGCCAAAGTTAGCGGTGTTGATGCCATAAGTGCGCCTTGCTTAGCGGCTAATCTTTGATGCACCCCATGCCCCAATTCATGCGCTAGCGTCATAACATCACGAGGTTTGCCGAGATAATTTAACATGAGATATGGGTGAGCACTTGGCACGGTTGGGTGCGCAAAAGCTCCGGGAGATTTTCCCTGTTTTACTTCAGCGTCAATCCATCCAGAATTAAAAAACGGTTTGGCTAATTCTGCCAATTCTGGCGAGAAATCACCATAGGCATCAAGCACGATTTTTGTGGCACTATCCCAATCATAAAGTTGCTCTTCGCTGGTTGGTAAAGGTGCATTTCTATCCCACGCCTCAAGCTGTTCCTTACCAAGCCATTTCGCCTTCATCTTATAATAGCGGTGCGAAAGACGTGGATAGGCTTGGCGCACTGCTTGCTCAAGCGCATCAACAACCTCACGCTCCACAGAATTTGCCAAATGCCGACTATCAGCAATATCCTCAAATTTACGCCAACGATCCGATATTTCCTTATCTTTTGCCAACACATTAGTAATATGCGTGAAAAGCCGTTGGTTATCTTTGAGTGTTTTAACAATCGCTTCAAAACCACTTTTGCGCTTTTTCTCGCTCTTATCGGTTAAAAGATTAAGTGTTGCTTCTAAACCAAGACTTTCGCCTGCCACATCGAATTTAAGCGAAGCCATAGTTTCATCAAACAAGCGATTCCATGCAGTTCGTCCCGTTATAGATTTATCATGAAATAATTCTTCAATACGCTCTTCTAATTGATATGGTTTGCTTTTGCGCAATTCCTTAAACCAATATCTATAACGAGCTAATTCTTTATCGTTATTAAGAGCAGCCTCAAGCACGTCTTCATCTATTTGATTTAACTCAAGCGAAAAGAAAATTAAATTAGTTGAAAGATTAGTAAGTGCCTCTTGGCAATCACCCATAAATTTAGCTCGATTTGCATCATCAGTTTTTTGCGCATAATTAAGAAAAGCAAACGAGCCTAACCTGCCAGTTAAATCGCTCAAACTTTCATAAGATTTAAGCGCCTCAAGCAATGATCCTGCCTTAGCCAAATCCTCAAGCTTATTTTTATAGTTCCCCTCAAAACTCTTAGCGTCAGATTTTGCGCTTTCTAAATCTTGCTTAAATTGAGGACTATCAATCCCACTATATAAATCGCTTAAATCCCACTGAGGTAAATTACCAAACTGATTATTCTTTTCTTTTTGCATATTAACTCTCTTTTGAAATTGTCTAAAGGCTTATAAGAATCATTATACTAAAACAAAACATTCTGCAATATATTAGATTATTCTAATATAAAAATATCCCTAATGAAAAATTTATTTTTATAATTAAAACCCTGTTAAGTGCCTTGAGTTACACTGCCCCAAAACGAGACATATAGATTTATAAATATTGTTGAGTAACAGGGATATTTCAGGGTAATAAATGACAAAAGTTCTTATTGTAGATGACGAACCAACTCAACTTAAGCTTACACAAAAAATGGCTGAAAAAGCAGGATTTGTTACTATTACTGCCGATAATGGCTACGAAGCCCTCTCAATTTTAAGAACAGATAAAACCATTCGTGCAATGATATTAGATCTCGTAATGCCAAATCTTGATGGAATGGGCGTTCTTGAAACTATGCGCAAAGAAGGCATTAATGTACCAGTAATTGTGCAAACTGCTAATTCTTCAATGGAAACCATTATTACCGCTATGCGCTTTGGCGCTGTTGATTATTTTGTAAAACCCGTTGCAGTTGAGCGTATTACAATTTCTTTGCAAAATGCTATTAAGCTTGAGCATTTAGAAAATTGCATAAGAAATGAGAGAACCCGCCGTGCTGGCACTTTCTCAACTAATGATATTATTACAAAAAGCCCTGAAATGGTTAGAGTAATAAATCTCATTAATAAGACTGCAAAAAACTCTATTCCTATTTTAATAGAAGGGGAAACGGGAGTTGGCAAAGAGATGGTAGCACGTGCTATTCAAGGAACAGGCGATCGGCGTGGCAAGGCATTTATTAGTGTAAATTGCGGTGCAATTCCTAAAGACCAACTTGAGGCAACTCTTTTTGGTCATATCAAAGGCGCTTTCCCAAAAGCAACAACTGATCTTAAGGGTAAATTTGAACAGGCCAATGGCGGCACTATCTTTCTTGAAGAGGTTGGCGAATTGCCAAGTTCAATACAAGTAAAATTATTAAATGTCATTCAAAAAGGTGAAATTGAACCTGTTGGCTCATCAAAGACCATAAAAATCAATGTTCGAGTAATTGCATCAACCAATAAGCGTTTGCTAAATCTCACCCAATCAGGCTCATTTCGTGAAGATCTTTTTTATTCACTTAATATTTTCCCAATTTATGTCCCCCCCCTTCGTGATAGAAAAGAAGACATCATACCATTAACCGAACATTTCATCGCTCGCTTTGGCGCTGAATCTGGTTTACGCATTCATGGCATTTCTGAAAATACTATAAAAATGTTACAAGATTTTAATTGGCCAAACAATATTAGGCAATTAGAAAACTGCGTATTTCGGGCTTTAGTTTTGGCAGAAGGGGCTTATTTACGTCAAGTTGATTTCCCGCAAATTAACTTAAGCGCCTCCTCACGTGAGCAACTCCGCCTTGCAACAAAAGCTCAAGGGGCAAAAAATAAACCAATTCATATTGACGATACATCACTCATCTTAGAAGAAAATGACATAATTCCTCCCATACCTGAGAGATTTTTAAGCGAAAATGGAGAAATAACTCCGCTCGCAGAACTTGAAAAACAACTAATAATTTTTGCCCTTGAAAAATATAAAGGTCACATGTCTCAAATTGCCCGTTCCTTAAAAATTGGACGTTCAACCCTTTATAGAAAACTAAAAGAATATGGGCTTGAAGAGCAGGGCGAGAAAACCGCAGCCTAATAAATTAATTCTATTTGACGCTGACTCTCTTATTTTCTAGAGATAATTAAGCGAATCACCAAATCATTCTAAATTTTCTTTGGTAATATTTGCAGAAATAGTATTTGCGAGAGTAGTATTTGCAAGAATACTATAAACCCTTTTTGGGGGATATTAAGTGTGAGGACAGGATAGAAATAATGAAATCTTTTTTAAGAATTATATTGGCAGCTAGCGTTCTGCTCACCCCAATTTCATTAAGCAATGCTCAAGAAACACTAACAATTAATGGCAAACAAGTAACTCGTGTCGTTATAGCCCCTGCCCGATCACCGATTGCAAAAATTATAAAAACTAGCCTTAGAAAGGAATATGACGCACAAAAATTTGAAAGCCGTAAATGGTATGACGCACAAAAATTATACTATTTTTATGGCGCTCGCCATTTTGAACCTCTTTGGCTAACTCAAAACGAAGCTGGCAAAACTGCTTTTTCAAACAAAGCACTAAAAATCATTGAGCTCTTTAACAACGCTCACCTAAGTGGATTAGAGCCAAAAAACTACCTAACAGATGACATAAATCTTGAATTAATAGGCGATGATCAAACTAAACTTGCCTATGTTGAAACCGCTTTTTCTGCAGTTGCCCTAAATTATGCACAAGATGCTTATGGCGGGCGCATAAATCCAAGAAAAGTGTCTAACAATTTTGATTATAAGCCAAATAAAATAGATAGAGCTAAACTATTATTGGATATGATACATTCAAACAACCCTGTAAATATATTATTGGCCCTTGAGCCAAAACATAAAGAATATATTGCGCTTAAATCAGTTCTCGCCCGCCATTATAATGGTGATATTAAACAAGTAGCTATTATTGCTGATGGCAAAATATTGCGGCTTGGTGATGAAGATACTCGCCTGCCCCTAATTCGCCAAAGACTTGAAATTGTTTCTGCAAATATAAATAAAAATATTTATGATGAAACTCTGCTTAGTGCGATTGAGGGTTTTCAAACTAAAATGGGACTAACCAGCGATGGCATAATAGGCCCTGCAACAATCGCCGCTTTTAATGGTGGTAACGCTGTTATGAAAGAGGACGTAATTGCCAATATGGAAATTTGGCGTTGGTTGCCACGTGATTTGGGTGATTTTAACGTATTTGTTAATATCCCAGAATATAGATTAACAATAAATAACAACGACAAAGTAACATTTTCAACAAGAGTTGTTGTTGGGCAAACCAAATTCAAAACTCCACTATTTTCTGATGAAATTGAACATATTGTTGTTAATCCCTATTGGAACGTGCCTCGTTCAATCTTAAATAATGAACTTGCCCCCTCAATAAAATCCAACCCAAATTATCTTGCATCACAAAATATGGAGCTAGTTTCAGGTGGCAAAGTTGTAAATGATAGGAATATTGATTGGTCAACAACAAGTATGAATAAATTTTACGTTCGCCAGCGTCCCGGCCCAAGGAATGCACTTGGGAGTGTAAAATTTCTATTTCCCAATAAACATGCAGTTTATTTACACGATACGCCTTCTAAATCCTTATTTTTCCGATCACGTCGTGCCTTTTCTCATGGTTGCGTACGGGTAAAAGATCCTTGGGATTTCGCAAAAGCACTTTTACAAATTGAGCCTAAAATTACTTATGCTTCTATTACCTCACAAAGAGGAGGCAAAAAAGAACGGTGGAACAATGTTGCCACTCATATTCCTGTTCATTTGGCATATTTCACCCTTAGAATTGATGAAAATGGGTCTGTAAGATCTTACGGTGATATCTATGGCCACAATAAACGTTTAAAGACTTTATTAGGCATATAGTCCACATTAATTATAACTACCAAACTGCCTTGCTTATGCCGTGATTTATGTTCACATAAATTAGATAGAAAATATGCAAGAAAAATATATTTGGCGCACATATAAATTGTGGATATAATAATAATTTGAATTGTTGTTAATAAAGTCTAAATTATGCCAATGTTAATACTTAATTACATTCAATAAGCGGTTTTAGGGCAGTGGTTTTAGGGGAAGATAAAAGGTGCAAATTTTAGCAATTCAGCGAAAATATTTACGTCTTTTGCTTGCCTGTTTTTTGGCTCTTAGCACTATTCTGCTAACAGCAGTTTCTCCCGCCAATGCTTCAAGAGATACTCGAACCCTTTATGTTTATTACACCCACACAAAAGAAACTGCAAAAATCACTTTTAAGCGCAATGGCCGCTATGATAAAAAGGGGCTTGCTGAGCTAAATCACATGACTCGTGATTGGCGTCAAAATGAGCCAACAAGCATGGACCCAAGACTGTTTGACTTAGTCTGGGAAGTCTATCAGGCAAGTGGAGCAAGTGGCCCAATCCATATTGTATCTGCATATCGTTCCCCTAAAACTAATGAAATGTTGCGTTCAAGATCAAGAGGCGTTGCAAAAAGCTCTCGCCACACCACAGGACAAGCCTTGGACTTTTTTATTCCCGGTGTGCCAATTAGGAAATTACGAGAAATAGCCCTAAAAAAACAAGTTGGAGGGGTAGGTTATTATCCTACTTCAAACTCCCCCTTTGTTCATCTTGATACTGGCTCTGTGCGCGCTTGGCCACGCTTAACAAAAACACAATTAGCAAGACTTTTCCCAAATGGCAGAACATTGCATGTGCCAAATACTGGCGTCCCCCTTTCAAATTCTGGATATAAATTAGCGCAAGCTGACTGGAATAGGTGTCGCCAAGTGCCATGCTCTGGTAAAACAACCACAAGAGCAACAACCCGTATAGCTAGCAACAATCAAACTCAAAACAAACCAAGCCGCACTTTATTTGATTTATTCTTTGGTGGAGATGAAGATGAGGGGAACACAAATAACAATGTTGCAATCGCTACAAATAGTCCCACTCAACGTCAAGTAACAACAAAGACGTTAAGTTCTAGAACTCCTAGATCAGCACCAGCTCCAATGATACGACCAATACAAAATAATGTCTTGCTTGCTAGCACGAATTCGGCAGCCCCTGCTCTTGCCCCTGCTCTTGCCCCTGCTCTTGCCTCTTCCCCTGCTCCTGCACCAAGACCAAATTTCCTAGTCAGCGCGCAAACACAACAAAACCCCAATAATAATTTTGCTATTGCAGCTATTGATGAAAACTCGATACCAACTCCTAGAATCCTACTAACTAGGCAAAATGAAAATTCTAACAATTCTCTTTTAACCGCTTATGCGCCAGAAACCTCATCACCTACTAGCATTAGCTCACTTGTGAGTGCGAATTCTAAAACCACAAATGATAAAATTGTAACTGCTTCCATATCGCAAAATATAAGAAGCGAACAATTATCTGAGCTAATTGAAAGCACATGGGACATAGTTACTCTAACTCAGTCCCCTCCCAAAAAAACCACAAAAATTCAAAATTATGCTCAACGCCAAATCTCTCTTGTTGCGCCAGATCTTGATCATGTTGAACAAATCTTTACAGACCCCCGCTCAATGAGCTCTGCCCGATATGCTTTTATTTACGAACCTGATGAAGCCGACTTTAATCCAGATTTAGAACTTGGTAACTATTGGAACAGAGTTACTTTCTTAAAAAGCACTTCTAACAATATGAATATATTCAGATTCAAAATTGGCGCAAAATTAATTGTAGCTTCAAGATAATTAATGCTTACAAAGATTGTCATATTCTGTTAAATAGCTTTATAATTTATTATTTAGTGATTTTGAACAGTGAATGAAACACCAAAAACAGCTATTCTAAATAGGCTAGAAGACCCAAGCGAAATTCGCAAACTAACGCATGAAGAATTGGGGCAACTAGCAAATGAAGTTCGATCAGAGCTTATTGATAGCGTATCAAAAACTGGTGGGCATTTGGGCGCAGGCTTAGGCGTTGTTGAACTTAGCGTGGCTTTACATCATGTGTTCAATACTCCTCATGACAGATTAATTTGGGACGTTGGGCATCAGTCTTACCCCCATAAAATTCTTACCAAACGCAAAGATCAATTCTTAAATTTGCGCAAAAAAAATGGACTTTCTGGTTTTACCAATCGCCAAGAAAGCGAATTTGACCCATTTGGCACAGGCCACTCCTCAACCTCAATTTCTGCAGGGCTTGGCATGGCGGTTGGCTCAAAATTAACTCAAACAGAGCGAAATGTAATTGCCGTGATAGGTGATGGCGCAATGAGCGCTGGCATGGCTTATGAAGCCATGAATAATGCTGGCGCAATGGATGCTCGTTTAATAGTCATTCTTAACGATAATGACATGTCTATTGCAACTCCAACAGGGGCAATGAGCGCCTATCTTGCACGCCTTGTTTCTTCAAGAGCCTATCGCTCTGTACGAGAAGTAGCAAAATCTATTACCCAAAAATTACCTGCCTTTATCCATGATAAAGCACGAAAAACCGAAGAATATGCTCGTGGATTTTTTACAGGTGGCACTTTATTTGAGGAATTAGGGTTTTATTATGTTGGCCCTGTTGATGGACATAATCTAGATCATTTATTGCCCGTTTTACGCAATGTGCGTGATAGTGAAAATGGTCCATTTCTAATTCATGTCGTCACAAAAAAAGGCAAAGGCTACAAACCCGCAGAAAATGCAAAAGATAAATTTCATGGTGTTGGAAAGTTTAATATAATAACTGGTGCGCAAACAAAAACCATAAGCAATGCTCCCTCTTATACTTCTGTGTTTGCTTCTTCTTTAATTAATGAAGCAAAAAAAGATGATAAGATAGTAGCAGTTCACGCCGCCATGCCAAGCGGCACAGGACTTGATAGGTTTGAAGAATTCTTCCCCAAAAGATGTTTTGATGTTGGCATTGCCGAACAGCACGCCGTAACTTTTGCAGCAGGCATGGCATGTGAGGGACTAAAACCTTTTGTCGCCATTTATTCAACTTTCTTACAACGTGCCTATGATCAAATAATCCATGATGTTGCTTTGCAAAAACTCCCAGTTCGCTTTGCCATAGATAGGGCTGGATTTGTTGGGGCAGACGGGCCAACTCATGCTGGCAATTATGACAATGCCTTTCTTGGTGCTATTCCCAATATGGTTTTAATGGCGGCATCAAATGAGGCTGAATTACAAAATATGGTAACAACTAGCGCCGCTTATAATGAAGGGCCAATAGCTTTTAGATATCCACGTGGTGAAGGGGTTGGGGTTGAATTACCAAGCAAAGGCGAAATTATAGAAATAGGTAAAGGGTGTATTGTAAAAGAGGGTTCAAGCATTGCCATACTTTCTTATGGTGCGCATCTTGAGCAATGTCTAAAAGCTGCTAAAATACTAGAAAGTTTTGGTCTTTCTTGCACTGTTGTAGATGCTCGCTTCCTAAAGCCGCTTGATGAGAAGCTTATAACAGACTTGGCTAACAACCACGAATTATTGCTCAGCGTTGAAGAGGGTGGCATTGGCGGCTTTGGCAGCCATGTTGCAACTTTTCTTGCACAAAATGCTTTGCTTGATGGGAAGCTAAAATTTAGACCGCTAATGATACCAGATAGGTTTGATGAACATGCAACCCAGCAACAGCTCTATCAACAAGCTGGACTTGATGAAAAAAGCATTGTCGCAACCGCTCTAAAGGCCATTAAGGCTGATGATAAAACCTCTAATTTTATAAATTCAAATTTAGATAATAAAGCTTAACCAACATCTGGTATCATACCAAGTGCGTGCATATATAAATCCAATATCGCTTCTTGCTCTTGACGCTCCGCTTTATCTATTTTTCTAATACGCACAACTTGGCGTAAGATTTTTGCATCAAAGCCATTTCCCTTAGCCTCCGCATAAACTTCTGAAATATCATCTGAAATTGTCTTTTTTTCTTCCTCAAGCCTCTCAATACGATCAATAATTGAACGTAACTGGTCTTTTGCTACACCATGTTCTGACATATTTACTCCTATATTTTGTAATTTTAGTAATTTAACTTTATAACTACACTTTTATTGTGAGGATATTTTTTTAAGTAGCAAGGGGAGTTTTTGAGGCATACTATAAGTATGGCGATGAAACTACCCGCCGCTAATTAAGAAAATATGCCGCAAGAAAAGTGTCGTTATAAAGTTAAATTACTATTGTATCAACATCAGATTATCGCATCAATCAAGCATTTTTATATCTCTCCCCAATTTTGCCAAACTTTTTAGTATTTTCTAAATTCAACTATATATATTACCTAATTGACTTAGCCCCTATATTTTTGGCACAAGAAAGAACTAATAATAAATGCGAATCAACAAATTGAACAATTCAAAATTATCATTTCTAACAATACTCACTCTGTTGTTTTCTACTATGTTTTTTACAAGCCCAGCGAGCGCTGATTTACGGGTTTGCAACAAAACAGCCAATCAAATAAATATTGCACTTGGTTATCGTGCTGAGCGGGGTTGGCAATCAGAGGGATGGTGGTTGGCAGCCAGCAATGATTGTATTACAGTCTTTCAAGGCGATCTTAATTCTAGGTTTTATTATCTATTTGCTGTTGATGATATTGGTGGTGGTGCATGGGATGGGCCAGTTTATCTTTGCACTCGAGATGAAACTTTTACCATTTTTAGCGTTGATGATTGTCTTGCACGAGGATATGAGCGCACAGGGTTTTTTGAGATTGATACTAAAAATGAAGGTAACTGGACGTTAGAGTTAAGAGAAGAAATGCAAGGTAAAAATGAAACGAAATAGACGCATAAAAATTGTAGCCACTCTTGGCCCATCTTCTGATAAAGAGAAGACAATAATGCAATTAGCGAAAGCTGGTACTGATGTTTTTCGCATTAATATGAGCCATGCCAGTCATGAGGTTTTAGCAACTACTGTTGCATACATCCGAAATGTTGAAAACGAAATAGGCCACCCTCTTGGGATTTTAGTTGATTTGCAAGGGCCAAAGTTACGAATAGGGAAATTCATTGATGGCTCAACTAACCTTACGCAAGGAAGCTTTTTTACCTTAGATAATAATAAAAAAGATGGTGATAATTCTCGTGTCTATTTGCCACATAAAGAAATATTTAGCTCCGTTTCAATTAATGATCGTCTATTGCTTGACGATGGAAAAATCCAGCTAAAAGTAATTTCTGTTGCAAAAGGAAAAATCAAAACTGATATTATTCATGGTGGAAAACTATCTGATAAAAAAGGCATTTCCCTGCCCGATAGTATTTTAGGCATGAGTTCACTAACCAAAAAAGATAAAGCAGATCTACAAAAAGCACTAGAACAGGAAGCTGATTGGATTGCACTTTCTTTTGTCCAACGTCCTGAAGATATTTATGAAATTAGAAAAATAGTAAAAGGGCGGGCAGGTATTTTAGCAAAAATCGAAAAACCACAAGCCATTTCTCGCCTTGAAGAAATAATCAAATTGAGTGATGCTATAATGGTTGCTCGTGGTGATCTTGGTGTTGAAATGCCACTAGAAGAAGTACCAGGATTACAAAAGCGAATGGTAAGATTAGCTCGTGCACACGGAAAGCCTGTTGTGGTTGCAACGCAAATGCTCGAATCAATGATTTCTTCACCCATTCCAACACGCGCTGAAGTATCAGACGTTTCAACTGCGGTTTTTGAAGGGGCAGACGCTATTATGCTCTCAGCTGAAAGTGCCGCTGGTGATTATCCTGTAAAAGCCGTTAAAACGATGGATAATGTAGCAGTTGCCGTTGAAAGTGATGATAATTTCCAGTCAATTATTCGTGCACAAGCAACCAAACCAGAGCCAACAGCTGCTGACGCTATATCAGCGGCTACAAGGCAAATTGCTGAGACTTTGGACCTATCCGCCATTGTAACTTATACATCTTCTGGATCAACTGGACTAAGAGCCGCACGTGAGCGCCCAGCAATCCCAATCATTGCGCTATCGCCAAACCTTAGAACAACTCGGCGATTATCATTAGTATGGGGACTTCACTGCGTGCAAACTGAGGATGCAAAAGACCTTGAGGACATGGTTTCAAGAGCATCATTAATTTCCCTGCAAGAGGGCTTTGCTCAAATTGGGGAACGTATAGCCATAACCGCTGGCGTGCCTCTTGGCACACCGGGTGCTACAAATATGATACGCATTGCTTTTGTGAAAAAAGAAGATAAATAAACAGCGATAGGCCGCATATTTTAGCGGCCTAATATTAGTTTTAGAATAAAATCAAATTTATACTTTTAGCCCTGACGTGCTTTAAAGCGCTTATTCACCTTATTAATAATATATGTACGGCCACGACGACGCACTAATTTATTATCACGATGACGACCCATTAGGGCTTTAAGAGAATTACGAACTTTCATAATCATTACCTTTAATATTTCCAGCAATTAAACTGCCGCTAATTTTGCGCAAACATAAGGCCAACAATTAGTCCTGTCAATAAGCTATAATATTTTACTATAGAAGGCTCTTCAAAAGGGGTGCTACTGTCTGGTTAAACCCAAACACCCCCTTCTCGCCATCCTCGGGCAGCCTAGCGGCGTGAGCGGAAAATGACCCGAGGATCCATAACATGTTAATATTGTTAGCATTGTGGATACTCGGGTCAAGCCCGAGTATGACGAAGGGAAAGGTAGAAATTGTTTATTCTATCTTTTGAAGAGCCTTCTATAGTAAAATATTATAGCTTATTGACAGGACTAATTGTTGGCCTTATGTTTGCGCAAAATTAGCG
>JAMONS010000078.1 GCA_027065555.1 Hyphomicrobiales bacterium
CAATAAATTCATGGCTAAGGTCACCGCCAATAGGCCCTGTTGCAGCACGCATTGGAATTGCTGGAATACCAAGCCTATAAAAAGTGCGTAAATATGCAACAAACATCTTATTATAAGATGCAATCGCTCCCTCTTTATCTAAATCAAAATTATAGGCATCTTTCATCAAAAATTCACGTGAGCGCATAGTGCCAAAACGAGGACGAATTTCATCACGAAATTTCCATTGAATATGATATAGATTTAGCGGCAAATCCTTATAAGATTTTACTGAGGAGCGAAAAATATCGCAAATCATTTCTTCATTGGTTGGTCCATAAAGCAAATCTCTATCTTGCCTATCTTTTATGCGCAACATTTCCTTGCCATAATCATCATAGCGCCCGCTTTCACGCCATAAATCAGCTGATTGCAAAGTTGGCATTAAAAGTTCAAGTGCCCCTGCCCTATTTTGCTCTTGCTCAATAATCGCTTGTACTTTACGTAGCACTTTATATCCAAAAGGCAGCCAAGAATAAGAGCCTGCGGCTTGTTGTTTAATCATGCCAGCACGTAACATTAAACGGTGCGAAACAATTTCTGCTTCTTTTGGTGTTTCTTTAAGAGTGGGTAAAAAATAATTTGATAGGCGCATAATATCTCCAAAAGTCACATCGACTCAATTTACTAAATATTGCTCGAATTGAATAATACACTTAAAGCAAGTTTAGAAAAGCGATTAAATTACATGAACAAACACATAAACGTTAGGCTTGCGACCCCAATAATTCCTGACTTCGCTTCTTGTGGCTCTTTTTATAGCCGCCTGCAACTTAACATCATTTGAGCGCCTTTTTTGTGGCATCGAAGCAATTACGCCAACAATGGCTTTTTCAATAATCACTTCCAGACTATCCTCATAATTCTCATCAGGCTTAGGCACACCTGTAATTTCAATATCAGGCCCTGAAATAATTTCACCATGCCGATTAACGCAAAGACTGACATTTACTAAACCACCATATGATAATTTCTTTCGCCCCGAGACACCGCTTTCTCTTGGCGCACATAATATATTGCCATCAAGATAAAGTTCACCAACTGGAATTTCAGCAACTAAATGCTCGCTATTTGGAAATAGCTTCACCATATCGCCATTACGAATAGAGAAAACCTGTTTTATGCCCTCAGCCTTACCAAGTTTTGCGTGCGCTTCAAGGTGCATTGCTTCGCCATGTACGGGAATTAGAATATCAGGCTTTACCCAGTCATAGAGTTTTTTAAGCTCCCCAATGCGTGGATGACCCGAAACATGCACCAATTCATCATCGTTGGTTATCAGCTTAACACCCTTATCAATCAACTGGTTTTGAATATCAATTACTTCTCTTTCATTTCCTGGAATTGCCCAAGAAGAAAAAATCATCATATCACCAGCATTAAGTTCGATAGCTGGGTGCACGCCCCTTGCAATGCGAGAAACTGCTGCTCTTTGTTCGCCTTGCGAGCCTGTGCAAATCAGCACCAGCTTATTTCGTGGTAAATGCAAATAGGCATCTTGATCTAAAAACGGCTCAATGCCTTCAAGCATTCCTAACTCACGTGCAATAGTTGTTACTCGGTGTAGCGATAGGCCTGAAAGCACCACTTGGCGATTTGCTTTTTTGGCGGCACGAGCAATAGAAATAATGCGTCCAATATTTGAGGCAAAAGTTGTAACCGCCACTCGATGTTTGGCGCTTTTAATTATTTTTTCAAGGTTTTTAGCCACGTCTTTTTCAGAAGCACTAATTCCCTCTTTCTTTGCGTTTGTACTATCGCAAATTAACGCTAAGGGAAGCTTATGATCGCCTATTTTTTGCAAGCGCTTTTCATCGGTTGGAGGCGAGCCAACGGGGTGCGGGTCAAGTTTCCAATCTCCCGTATGAAGCGCTTGCCCTAATGGAGTTTTTATTAGGATTGAATTGCACTCAGGAATTGAGTGCGCCATATTTATTGCTTCAATAGTGAATGGCCCAAGATTAAATGGCTTTCCTTGCATCATTTCTCTAACATCAAGATTTGCAACAATATTATTACCAATCCGCTTAGCTTTAATCATTGCTTTGGTAAAAGGCGTTGCATAAACAGGACTATCAAAACTTGGCCATAAATCAAGCGCTGCACCATAATGATCTTCGTGGCTATGCGTTAGAATTAAGCCAAGCACATTTTCCGCTTCATCTTCTAAAAAAGTGGGATCGGCCATAATAAGTTCAATACCGGGTTGATTTGGCCCGCCAAACGTAACGCCGCAATCTAACACAATCCACTTACGATTATTTTCAGGGCCAAAGCCATAAGCCGCCATGTTCATGCCAATTTCGCCAACCCCGCCAAAGGGTACAAATACGAGTTCCTCTTGATATTTATTCGCCATTATTTTCCCTTTTATTAGTTGTAGCGCCTAATTGCATATCTCCAGCACTTATATATTGTTTTTCACCATTTGCTAATTTTATAATTAAACGACCCGTTTTATCAATATCCTCAAATATACCATTAATTATTACACCATGATTTATAATAGATATTTCTTTGCCAAGACCTGCACCATTTTGTTGCCATTGTTTTATTATCTCATGTTCATTCTTCATAAAAATTTCAAAAGCCTTTGTAAAGCTCTCGCTTAAAGCCATGAATAATTGCTTGCAATCTATATCAAGCCCGTGCTCATTTAAGCTAGTTGCAGCATAGGGCAAGCCAGTGGGAGAGCTTGCAACATTTATCCCAAAACCAATTACAATAGCTTGTTTGCCATTTTTAAGTGATTGCATTTCAAGTAAAATTCCAGCCAATTTTGTGCCATTAAGCAACACATCATTTGGCCATTTTAATTTGGCTTCAATTTCCTTATCAAAAGCCTTAAGCGCCATGATAAGCGCAACTCCTGCAACAAAACCAAGCATGGCGCATTTATTAGGCTCAAGCTCTACTTGCACTAAAAGTGAGGCTGTTAAATTACCTTCTAAAGATTGCCAATCACGACCCAAGCGCCCTTTTCCGGCACTTTGCTTTTTTGTAACAAACCAAGTATTTTCATCATGCCCCTGCGTTGCGGCCGACATTGCTTGTTTATTGGTCGAGTTAGTTTCTTCAAATTGTACTAATTTGTAATTTGCCTTTATCGCTAAAGTTGAGAGGCAAAAATCTTTCACTTAAAAAAGGCTGGAAACAGCAGAGCGAGCAATATTTGCCAGCGGAGCGCCAACAGTTAGATAATATGTAATTATAAGAAATCCAGCAATCCCCATTATAAAGCGTAATTCACCTGGTATGGGAGCAAACTGATGAACTGGCTCATCAAAATACATAGTCTTTATCACCCTAAGATAATAAAAAGCACCAATAGCACTTGCGAGCACTCCAATTACCGCCAGAACAAATAATTGCGCTTCAATCGCCGCTAAGAAAACATGCCACTTAGCAAAGAAACCAGCCAATGGCGGCAAGCCAATTAAGGAGAACATAAATACTGCAATCATTGCGGCAACAAAGGGTCGTGTTTGCGCCAAACCTGCAAGATCAGAAACATCCTCAACATAAATATTGTCATATTTTAACGACAGAATTGCGGCAAAAAGGCCAAGTGTCATAGTGAGGTAAATTGCCATATAAATAGCAACCCCCTGCACACCAACTAGTGAGCCAGCACTAAGCCCAACTAAGGCAAAACCAATATGACCAATGGACGAGTAGGCAATTAATCGCTTAAGATTTTTTTGCCCAATGCCAGCAAATGCCGCCAGCACCATTGAGGCAATGGAGAGGAAAATAATCACTTGTTGCCAATCACTTGATATTGGTTCAAAACCTTGCGTTACTACACGAATTAATAAGGCTAATGCTGCGATTTTTGGTGCGGAGGCAAAAAACGCCGTAACAGGAGTTGGCGCACCTTCATAAACATCTGGTGTCCACATATGGAATGGCACGGCTGAAATTTTGAAGGACAGGCCTGCAAGCAAGAATACCAAACCAAAAACCAGCCCGATTGATCTATCGCCAAGTGCGATTATTTTTGCAATTTCATCAAGTTGTGTTTGTCCAGTAAAACCATAAACCAGCGAAGCGCCATAAAGCAACATGCCAGAAGATAGTGCGCCAAGCACAAAATATTTCAAACCAGCTTCACTAGCTTTTGAACTTTCACGCTTCATTGCCGCAATAATATAAAGCGATAAAGCTTGCATTTCTAGACCAATATAAAGTGACATCAAATCATTGGCAGAAATCATTATCATCATGCCAATAGTTGCAAATAAAATAAGCACTGGATATTCAAACTTATCAAGGGCATTTTCATTTGCACTAGAAAGCGAAAGCACTAAAGCAAAAGCAGAACCTGCTAAAACTAGAACCTTCATATAGCGAGCAAAACTATCTTGAATAAAGCCGCCATTTAATATTACGCCATCAGATGGGAAGATTAAGATAAGAGCGGCAACGGCTACTAAAAGTCCGATTGCTACGCCAACAAGAGAGGCACTAACCTGCTTTTTCATAAATACGCCAGCCATAAGAATAGCAAACGCCCCAAGGGTTAAAATCAGTTCAGGAAAAATTGGTGCTAATGAAGAAAAGCTAATAATATCAGAGTTCATATCGTATTTCCCTAATGTGGCAATATAGGCTCAACGCCCATGCCAACTGATTGAGATATTTGATTAACTAATGCTTCTACAGATGGAGCAATAGTATCAAGAATTGGAGCGGGATAGAACCCAAATAATATTGTTAAGATAAGAAGCGGCACTATTACTGCCATCTCACGAGGATTCATATCAAGAATGGATTTCAGCGATTCTTTTGTTAATGCACCAAATATCACTCGTCGATAAAGCCAAAGCGCATAAGCTGCAGAAAGAATAACCCCTAAGGTTGCAACGGCGGCAAACCATACATTAACTTGGAAAATCGCAATTAGAACCAAAAACTCACCAATAAAACCCGAAGTTCCCGGCAAGCCAACATTTGCCATGGTAAATACCATAAAGGCAAAAGCATATTTGGGCATTTTTTCAACAAGCCCGCCATAGGCCAAAATCTCACGAGTATGCATTCGATCGTAAATTACCCCAACCGAAATAAACAAAGCACCAGAGATAAAACCGTGTGATATCATTTGAAATATTGCACCCTCAATACCATAAACATTAGCGGTGAAAATTCCCAGTGTAACAAAGCCCATATGCGCAACAGAAGAATAAGCGATTAGCTTTTTAATATCTGTCTGCACCAAAGCAATTAGCGAAGTTATAATAATTGCGGCAACCGAGAGGACAAACACGAAATCGGCGAAATAGAGCGATGCATCTGGAAACATTGGCAATGAAAAACGCAAGAAACCATATCCGCCCATTTTCAGCAGTATAGCCGCCAAAATTACTGAACCAGCAGTTGGCGCTTGCACGTGTGCTTCTGGCAACCAACGGTGAAATGGCCACATAGGCATTTTTACTGCAAAAGAAGCAAAAAAAGCAATCCACAGCCATATTTGCATCTCGGGTGGGAACTGCACTTTTAATAATTTTGTAATATCAAGCGTGCCTGCATACCAATACATCGCCATAATTGCCAACAACATTAAAACCGAGCCAACAAACGTATAGAAAAAGAATTTATATGATGCTTGAACACGGTTTTTGCCGCCCCAAATACCAATAATTAAGAACATTGGTATTAAGCCGCCCTCAAAGAACACATAGAACATGGCCAAATCTAAAGTAGTGAACACACCAAGCATTAGAGTTTCAAGCACAAGGAACGCTATCATATATTCACGAACTCGCTTGGTTACGCTATCCCACCCAGCTAAAATTGCCATTGGCATAAGCAAACCAGTAAGCACAACAAACAGCACCGAAATGCCATCAACCCCCATACGATAGCCAATTACATTGCCTATCCATTCGTGATTTTGCACAAATTGAAAAGAAATGTTTTGCGGGTCGAACATCGACCACATAACTAAAGTAAGAGCAAAAGTAACTAGCGTTGTAACCAGTGCAATGCGCTTAATATTGGCATAGGCTAACCTATCATTTCCCGGTACAATCATTACAAATAGCGCACCTAAAAGTGGCAAAAACGTAATGATGGTGAGAATATTATTGGCAAAAATCATTATATCAGCCCCCCTGCAACAACCATCCACGTTAAAAGTGCGGCAATTCCGATTAACATTGCAAAGGCATAATGATAAAGATAACCAGACTGCATTTTAACAACTCTGCCAGTTATAGATTTAACTCTACGGCCTAACCCCTCAACAATCATATCATCTATCAATTTATCGTCCATTTTCTTCCATAGGTAATTACCAATACGAAATGATGTCTTAACAAAAATCGCATCATATAATTCATCAAAATACCATTTATTGAGCAAGAATCTATATAAGAACGGTGTGGCTTTTGCCAACTTGTTTGGCACTGATGGCGCAAGCATATACATCCATAAAGCAGTTACAAATCCTAGCATCATGGCATAAGTTGCTGACCATTTTACCCAAGTTGGCACATTGTGCGCTGCATCAATTATTGCGCCACTAATCACAATTGATTGGCCAAAGAACGCCTCGATATATTTTTCTTTACCAAAGAATTGGTCATAGAATAAAAACCCTGCAACTACTGAGCCAATAGCTAATAAATAAAGCGGCATCATCATTGAAATTGGGCTTTCATGTGCTTTTTCATAGGTGTGTTGCTCAGCACGAGTTTTGCCATGAAAGGTCATGTGAATTAAGCGCCAAGAATAAAAGCTGGTAAATAATGCGGCAATAGCTAATGACCAAAAAGCAAATGTACCTTGCCAACCTTCAACAGCATATGCCGCTTCAATTATGCTATCTTTTGAAAAGAAACCAGCAAAGCCAAATGAAGTTCCTGGAATACCAACACCCGTAAGTGCTAAAGTTCCTATTAACATCATGGCGTAAGTTAGTGGGATTTTTTTACGTAAACCGCCCATTTTGCGCATATCTTGCTCGTGGTGCATAGCGTGAATCACCGAGCCAGCCCCTAAGAATAATAATGCCTTAAAGAATGCGTGCGTGAATAGGTGAAAAATGCCAGCCGTGTATGCCCCAGCGCCAAGCGCCACAAACATATAGCCAAGTTGCGAGCAGGTTGAATAGGCGATTACTCGCTTAATATCATTTTGCACCAAACCAACAGTTGCGGCAAAAAATGCTGTTATTGCCCCAACAATCAAAACAACTGACATTGCAAAGGGAGAAGCATCAAAAATTGGGCTTAGGCGTGCCACCATAAATACGCCAGCTGTCACCATTGTTGCGGCGTGAATAAGCGCTGAAACAGGAGTTGGGCCTTCCATTGCATCGGGAAGCCAAGTATGGAGCAAGAATTGTGCAGATTTTCCCATCGCACCCATGAATAATAATAGAGCAACGATGGTTAGCGCATCTAATTCAGCACCAAAGAAACTCACACTTACGCTTTTTGCACCATCAACGGCGCTAAATGCCGTATCAAAATCAATCGAGCCAAGTAGTACGAATGCGCCAAATATACCAAGCGCAAAACCAAAATCACCAACTCGGTTAACAACAAACGCTTTGATAGCGGCGGCATTTGCCGAGGGTTTTTTATACCAAAAACCAATAAGCAAATATGAGGCGAGACCAACACCCTCCCAGCCAAAGAACATTTGCAACATATTATCTGCCGTTACCAGCATAAGCATGGCGAAGGTAAATAATGAGAGATAGGCAAAAAAGCGAGAGCGAGATGGATCGTCTGCCATATAACCAATAGAATATATATGTACGAGTGAGGAAACCGAAGTCACAACCACTAACATCACGGCGGTTAGCGTATCAAGGCGTAATATCCAACGCAAATCCAGATCGCCAACTTGCACCCAGCGCATAATTTCAACTTTAACTACCTCGCCAGCACCCGAGCCAAAAGCTAATGGGATAAAAATTATCCAAGAAAGAATAGCAGCTACAACCAACAAGCCTGAAGTGATAATTTCAGAAGCTCTATGACCGATCCTATGGCCAAAAAACCCTGCAATTAACGCCCCAATTAGCGGGAAAAAGACAATCGCCTGTATCATGGCTCTACCCCTTCATCACATTGACATCGTCAACTGAAATTGAGTTACGATTTCTAAAGAATACAACTAATATCGCCAAACCAATCGCCGCTTCTGCCGCCGCAACTGTTAGAATCAGCAAAGCGAAAACCTGCCCTGCTATATCATTTAATGATGCGCTAAAGCCTACGAAATTTATGTTCACAGCAAGCAAGATTAACTCGATCGACATAAGAATAATAATGACGTTCTTGCGGTTTAAGAAAATTCCAAAAACCCCAATGGTGAATAATATTGCACCTACGACTAAATAATGTCCAATTTCTATTTCCATTATTGCAAACCCTCACCACTTTTAACTTTGACCACTTCAACTGCTTTTTTAGGATCACGTGCCACCTGATCAGCAATATCTTGGCGTTTAACATTGGGCTTGTGATGCAAGGTAAGAACAATCGCTCCAATCATTGCAATTAGCAAAATAATCCCTGCCCCTTGAAATAAGAACACATAACGAGTGTATAGAACTTGCCCCAATGCTTTAGTATTTGAAATGCTATTATCTATTGGCATTGCGCTTGAGGAAGCAATTTCTGGCAACATAATCCAAGAACCAGCAACCAGCACCAATTCTAAAAACAATATTATCCCGATAAAAGCCCCTATCGGCATATATTGTAATATGCCCTTTCGCATCTTAGCAAAATCAATATCGAGCATCATCACAACAAACAGAAATAAAACCGCAACTGCACCAA
>JAMONS010000079.1 GCA_027065555.1 Hyphomicrobiales bacterium
CATGAAAAAGGTTACTGGCTCTTTACTTGCAGATTTAGACAAAGATTCAGTTGATTTTGTAGATAATTATGATGGCTCTGAAAGAATGCCATCAGTATTACCTGCTCGTTTTCCAAATATGTTGGTAAATGGCGGTGGTGGCATTGCGGTTGGCATGGCGACCAATATCCCATCGCACAATCTTGGTGAAACTATTGATGCAACCCTAGCACTTATTGATAACCCAGCAATATCTGTTGATGAATTATTAGAAATTATGCCGGGCCCTGATTTTCCAACTGGTGGCATAATTTTGGGTCGAGCGGGCATTCGCTCAGCGTTTGAAACTGGGCGTGGCTCGGTAATGATGCGTGGTGTGGTGAAAGTTGAAGAAATTCGCAAAGATAGGGAAGCGATAATTATCACCGAGATACCATATCAAGTAAATAAAGCCTCAATGATTGAAAAAATCGCAGATTTAGTTCGTGATAAGAAAATTGAGGGCATTTCTGATATTCGTGATGAGTCTGATCGTCAGGGTATGCGTGTTGTGGTTGAGATAAAACGTGATGGTGTGGCTGATGTCATACTAAACCAGCTCTATCGCCTAACGCCATTGCAAACTTCATTTGGTTGTAATTTTGTAGCCCTAAATGGCGGCAAACCAGAACTAATGAACGTCACGCAAATCTTAAAGGCATTTGTTAGCTTTAGAGAAGAAGTCGTTACGAGGCGTGCGAAATTCTTGTTGAACAAATCTCGTGACAGGGCGCATATTTTGGTTGGTTTGGCAGTTGCTGTTGCCAATGTTGATGAAGTGATTGCAATAATTCGCTCTTCAAAAACTCCTAGCGAAGCTAGGGAAAAGCTACTTGAGCGCAACTGGCCAGCCAGTGATGTGATATCGTTAATCGAGCTGATTGATGATCCTCGTCATAAGGTGCTTGATGATGGCACATTCAAGCTATCAGAAGAGCAAGTAAAAGCAATTCTTGATTTGCGTCTTGCTAGATTAACAGCGCTTGGCCGTGATGAAATTGGTGATGAATTGGCAACTATTGGTGGCTCAATTACTGATTATCTTGATATTTTACGCTCACGTGAGCGAGTATTAAATATAATTCGTGATGAACTAAGAGAAGTTCGTGATCAGTTCTCAACACCTCGCTTAACTGAAATAACTGATTATGCTGCTGATATGGACGATGAAGATTTTATCGCTCGTGAAGAAATGGTGGTTACAGTTTCTCATGCTGGTTATATTAAGCGAGTTCCGCTTTCGACCTATCGGGCGCAAAGACGTGGCGGAAAGGGGCGTGCGGGCATGGCAACTCGTGATGAGGATTTTGTAGCAAGGTTATTTGTCGCCAACACGCATACGCCAGTATTATTCTTCTCATCAAATGGCATTGCATACGTTCTTAAGGTTTGGCGACTTCCGCTTTCTGCTCCTAATGCACGTGGCAAAGCCTTGATAAACCTATTGCCGCTAGATCAAGGCGAGCGCATTACGTCGATAATGCCAATGCCAGAAGATGAGGATAGTTGGGGCGATTTAGATATTATGTTTGCAACGACTAAAGGCACAGTTAGGCGCAATAGTTTAGCTGATTTTGTTGGTGTAAGGGCAAATGGTAAAATCGCCATGAAGCTTGATGAGAGTGAAGGCATCGTTGGGGTTGAGACTTGTGATGCGAAAGATGATGTATTGCTAACAACTGCGCTAGGGCAGGCAATTCGTTTTAATGTCGGCGATGTTCGAGTGTTCCAGAGCCGCAATTCTATGGGTGTGCGTGGTATAAGATTGGCAGATAAAGATAATATTATTTCTATGTCTATCTTAAAGCATTTTGACGCAACACCTGAAGAGCGTACCTCTTATATTAAAATGAGTAGGGCAATGCGCGGCGAAAGTGAAGAGAGCAATATTGAGCAAGAAACAGGTGAAGCGCCATTATTAGATTCGGAGCGTTATGCAATGATGGGAGCGGCGGAGCAATTTGTGCTGGCTATTTCTCAAAATGGCTATGGCAAACGCAGCTCAAGCTATGAATATCGGGTCACTGGGCGTGGCGGCAAAGGTATTACTGGCATGGCAATCACCGATAAAAACGGGCCGATTGTTGCGTCTTTCCCGATTGAAAATGATGATCAAATCATGCTGGTAACTGATGGCGGAAAACTTATTCGTGTGCCAGTTGAAGGTATTCGTGTTGCAGGCCGAGCCACACAGGGCGTTATTGTGCTTGATACGGCAAAGGGTGAAAAAGTTGTTTCGGTTGAGCGTATTTCTGAGCCAGAAGAAGATGAGAGCGATGAGGGTGAAGCTGAAAATCAAGAAGAAGGCAAAAAAGAATGATTATGACAGAATGTCTTAATTGTTTAATATATAAATTATAAGTTCAAAGAATAAGATTTTTAACAAATAAATTATGGTAGAAAATTATGAGCAAATTAATTGGATTTTATCCGGGATCATTTGATCCAGTTACAAACGGTCACATCGATGTTATCGAAAGAGCCTGCAAATTAGTTGATACTCTTTATATTGGGGTAGGTGTGCATTCAGAAAAAAATGGACTACTTAGCTACGCTGATCGCATTGCATTGCTAAAACAAACCTCAAACCCTATTGGCAAACGCAATGATACTGATATTCGTTATGTTGAATTTAGCGGTCTTATGATTGAAGCGGCACGTTCTTTTTCAGCCAAATTAATTATTCGTGGCTTGCGTGATACGACAGATTATAATTATGAAATGCAAATGGTTGGCATGAATGCGCAAATGGCACCAGATTTACAAACAGTGTTTGTGCCATCAAGCCCACACGTTCGCCATATTTCAGCAACATTGGTGCGTCAAATAGCAGAAATGGGCGGCGATGTCTCCGCTTTCGTTCCAGCAATAGTATTAAAGGCGTTGGAATAAACGACGACAAGAATAAAGTAGCATAGAAAAAGAATAAACGGCGGGGGTATTCCGCCCCAAGGCTACGGCGGACAAGCGGGGACGGGCAGCCACGCATGAAAGAATGTAGCGACCAACAGGCTGCCCCGTACTAGATACGGGGGCGACAAGAAAAAAGAGAGTAATAATGAGTGAAATTTCTAATAAAACTTCAAAGCTTAAGGGTTATCTAGCCTTTGCTTTCGTAATTCTTTTTGCAGCATTTTTGTTGTTTCGCTTTTCTCCGATTGGCGCAAAGGAACAAAAGCCACTGGAGAAACTTGCCTATAGCGGTATTTGTGCCAAGCAAGATTTTTCTAATAGTGAAAATGAGCGTGATGTTATTCCGCTTACTTTAGAACTTAAATCTGGCAAAGTTGAAATTGAACTTTGGTGTGATGTAGCGCCAGAACATGTAGATCGCATTGCCACTCTTGCTAGTGATGGCTTTTATGATGGCATAGTATTTCATCGGGTGATTGAAGAATTTATGGCACAAACTGGCGATCCGACTGGAACAGGCATGGGTGGCTCGGATTTAGCTGACCTAAAAGCTGAGTTTTCTAGCGAGCCATTTGTGCGTGGAACTTTGGGCATGGCTCGCTCGAATAATCCAAATAGCGCCAATTCGCAATTTTTTATCACCTTTGGCGATGCTGCATTTTTGAACAATAATTATACAGTGTTTGGGCAGGTTGTTTCTGGTATGGAATTTGTTGATAAAATAAAAAAAGGTGATAGCAATGAAAATGGTGTTGTAAATAATCCAGATGCTATTATTACTATGACAATAAATTTAGATGGATAACATAATTGGGGGACAAAATGTCTGAAGAAAATGAAAAGATAATTATTGAAACAACAAAGGGTGATGTTGAAATCTCTCTTAGGCCAGACCTTGCACCAAATCATGTCGAGCGTATTAAAGAACTCGCAAATGAGGGCTTTTATGATGGCATAGTGTTTCACCGAGTGATTGAAGGTTTTATGGCGCAAGTTGGCTGTCCACATGGCACAGGAACTGGGGGCTCTGACAAGCCAGATTTAACGCAAGAATTTAACGATGAAAACCATGTACGTGGCACTTGCTCAATGGCAAGATCACAAAGCCCAGACAGCGCTAATTCACAATTTTTTATATGTCTTGACGATGCGCCATTTCTAAACAAGCAATATACTGTTTGGGGGCAAGTAACTTCTGGCATGGAAAATGTTGATAAGTTAGAGCGTGGTGAGCCAGTAAGAAATCCTGATAATATCGTCTCAATGAAAGTGGCAACTGATAAATGAAACACTTAGCTATTGTTCTGATTGTGCTTTTATTAGCCACAACAGGGGCAAAAGCAACCTCTTCACTATTCTGTAAAGCTCAAGAAGAAAATGTAGGTATTAATCTGACCATAGGCTCGGTTGTTGGCGAACCTGTTGTGGAGGCTGAACTCTATGTTGGGGATAAAATCAGCTCAACAATGATGCCCAAAAATAACATAGCTGTGGCCCAAAGTTTTTTTGATGGTGACAAGAGAGTGTTAGATATCTCTGATAGTAATTTTGAAAGAATTATCGCAAGGTTGCGTTTGTTCATTGCTATTGATGAAGAAAAGCAAATATCAGCTGGCACTTTACAAATTGATGGTGAAGGCGTTTTTGCAGTTAGTTGTTCTGGCCCCTGATGCGTGTTGATGAGTTTGATTTTGATCTACCAGAAAGCCTGATTGCGCTACACCCAGTTAGCCCACGTGATAGCGCAAAAATGCTTGTGATGCGTGATGGCAGGCTAGAAGATAAAATAGTCACAGACCTTGTTGAGCAACTTCAAAGTAATGATGTGCTGGTAATCAATGATACGAAAGTCATTCCAGCGCAACTTAAAGGCACTCGTATTCGTAATGGCAACGAGGCAAATGTATCTTTTAATTTACATAAGCGCATTGACAAATCAATTTGGGCGGCGTTTGCCCGACCTGCTAAAAAGCTCAAAATTTGCGATAGGCTTAGTTTTGGTAAAAGAAGTGAGACGCAAAATCTTCAAGCTAATGTAATTGATTGCTTAGAAGGCGGGCAGGTTGAGTTGCAATTTGATATTTCTGGTGCTGAGCTTGATGAGGCAATTAAATCTCATGGCGCAATGCCACTGCCGCCCTATATTGGGCTAAAGCGTGAGCTTGAGGAGCGTGACAAGCAAGATTATCAAACGATTTATGCAAAATTTGATGGAGCAGTAGCAGCACCAACTGCTGGTTTGCATTTTACTAACGAGCTTATGCAACGCATAAAAAATAAGGGCATAGATATTGAAACTGTAACGCTACACGTTGGGGCAGGGACGTTTTTGCCCGTGAAAGTTGAAAAAACAACAGATCATAAAATGCACTCCGAATGGGGCGAAGTAAGCGAAAAAACAATCAACCGCATAAAGCAAGCCAAAACAAGGGGAGGGCGCATTGTTGCGGTAGGCACAACCAGCTTACGCCTGCTTGAATCAGCTTGCCTAAAAACAGGCGAGCTAGCCCCTTTTTCAGGTGACACAGATATTTTTATCACCCCAGGGTTTAAGTTCAAAGCAGTTGATATGTTAATGACAAATTTCCATCTACCACGCTCAACCCTGTTCATGCTAGTAAGCGCATTCGCAGGTTTTGATAATATGCACTTAGCCTACGCCCAAGCAATAAAAAACAAATACCGCTTCTACTCATACGGTGATTCATCACTGCTATTTAGAAAAGACTGATGTTGCAGTTTTTCCTCGCCCCTTGCGGGAGAGGGGGTAAGTATACGGGGGCGGTAGAGTATTTGCTAAGCACAACTAATCTTTGCCAGCCAATTCTACTATCCACTCAGCAGTTAAGGGAGATATTTCACGCAAAAGATCAATCACAAAATCCCGCTCGTGCGCATAAGGGTGTGGCAAGGTGAGAAATTTTGAAGCAATTTCAAACCTATCATAGGCAATAATATCAATATCAATTATTCGAGGCCCCCATTTCTCACCACGAATTCGCCCAAGCTTATTTTCAATTTCTTGGCAGATTTTAAGCAGTTTTTTCGGCTCAATATCTGTTGCAATTTCAATCACAATATTATGAAAATCGCTCTGGTCAGTTTTGCCCCACGCTTTAGAGATAATCATTTTTGATTGTTTAGTGATTTCTATATCAGCATGTTGCGCAATATGGCTAATGGCGCTCTCTATTTGCGCTTTAGCATCGCCCATATTTGCGCCAAGTGCTAACCACGCCTTAGCCATTAGGGCGTTTCCTAAAGATTGAAATACCAAATTCACCATTAGTTGCTTGCACTGGTGCTTCGGGTTTTCGAACTATAATTTTAATCCACTCAAACTTAGGAAATTCAGTAAAAAGCCTATCAACAATATGCTGCGCTAGCGCTTCGATTAGCTTATATCGAGTTTCTTCTGTGGCGATTTTTACTAAATCATAAATATCGGCGTATGATACGGTTTTTTCTACCTCATCACTTTTGCAAGCAGCGCTTAAATCTAGGCCGCATTCAAGATCAATGCGAAAGCGTTGCCCTAATTTATTTTCTTCGAGCATTACCCCATGATAGCCATAAAAAGCTAAATCAGTGAGTATGATTTTATCTGTGCTTAGATGTTTTTTTGACATGAGAAACCTTTAATTAGCTATATAGAGTTGCTTGAGTAATTTTTAATGCGTCAAGATTTTCTTTTATATTATGCACTCGAAAAATATGCGCTCCATTATTATAAGCAAGAACATTTGATGCAATAGTGCCTGAAAGACGTTGACAAACTGGTGCGTCAAGCAATTTCCCAATCATTGATTTATTAGAAGTGCCAACTAATAGGGGGAAGCCCAGAGAATGCAATTCGTCAATACGGCGCAAGATTTCATAATTTTCTTTATGATTTTTGGCAAAACCAAACCCCGGATCAAGCACTATTTTATTATCGTTAATTCCAGCATCTTTTGCAATTAAAAGGCTTTTTTCAAAAAACCGTTTTATCGCATCAATTATATCTTCTTTGCTATTTCGTTTAGGGTCATTATGCATAATAATTATGCCAGATTTATGTTTGCCAACCACATCTGCTACTTCTTTGTCTTTTTGCAAGCCATTAACATCATTGACTATTTTAGCGCCAGCCATAAGAGCTTTTTCAGCTACTTCTGCTTTATAAGTATCAATAGAGATAATTGCATTAGGCTCATGTTCTTTTAGTAATTCCATGGCGGGCAAAACCCTAGACAGTTCTTCTTTGGTGAGCACCTTAACGGCTTCGGGTTTGGTGCTTTCTCCCCCTACATCAATAATGGTTGCACCTGCTTTTAGCATTAAACGCACATGTTCAAGGGCGCTATATGAGCCTTTATGCAATCCACCATCAAAAAAACTATCAGGAGTAACATTAAGAATACCCATAACAATGGGTTTTCTTCCTAACTTAATAGATTTTTTTCCAAGTGATAATGTAAAATTATTATGCTTATTCATTTTTGCCAGTCATTTCGCCATATAAATCATAAATATCAGAACCTATTATTTTTACTTTAGCAAAATCTCCTATCTTAAGTACACCTGCCTTAAGTTGGCTTGCATTTTCAATTACAACCACACCGTCAACTTCGGGTGCGTCCCAAATCGAGCGTGCTATTGCTCTATCATTTTCTAAATCTATCTCATCTACTAGCACTTTTATATTGCGCCCAATTTTAGTTGCAAGGCGCTCGGCGCTTACTTGTTGCGCTACTTCCATTAAGCGTTCAAAGCGTTCCTTTTTTAACTCATCAGGTACTTGCCCTTCAAGTTCATTTGCTTTTGCGCCTTTCACTGGTTCATATTCAAAACAGCCAATGCGATCAATTCCAGCGTTTTTTATCCAATCTAGCAAAATCTCAAAATCTTCGTTCGTTTCACCCGGAAAACCAACAATAAATGTTGAGCGGATAGCTAAGTCAGGACAAATATCTCGCCAAGCATTAATACGAGAAAAAACCTTGTCTTGATTCGCAGGACGGCGCATGGCTTTTAGCACGCTAGGGGAGGCGTGTTGAAATGGAATATCAAGATAGGGTAATATTTTTCCCTCAGCCATAAGAGGTAGTACCGCATCTACATGGGGGTAGGGATAGACATAATGTAGTCGTATCCATGCGCCCAATTCACCCAAATGCTCAGCTAATTGATAAAATTTTGCAGCAATTTCTTTTCCATGAAATTTAGATGTTTTATATCTTATGTCCATGCCGTAAGCGCTGGTATCTTGTGAGATTATCAATAATTCTTTTGTGCCAGCCTTAACTAAGCGCTCAGCCTCATAAAGCACGCTGGCAATAGGGCGAGAAACAAGGTCGCCACGAATATCTGGAATAATGCAAAAAGAGCAACGATTATTACAGCCCTCAGAAATTTTTAGATAAGAATAATGGCGAGGCGTTAGTTTTAGACCAATTTCTGGCACTAAATCAGCATAAGGATTAGCAATCGGAGGGGCTACCTCATGCACTGCTTTGATTACTGCTTCATATTGATGCGGCCCAGAAATTGCTAAAACATTAGGGTGTATTTCTCTTATGAGATTTTCTTCAACTCCAAGACAACCAGTAACAATAACTTTGCCGTTCTCTTTAATTGCCTCTCCAATCGCCTCAAGGCTTTCAGCTTTAGCGCTATCAATAAACCCGCAAGTATTGACGATAACTGCATCAGCGCCCGCATAATTGGGTGAGAATAAATAGCCCTGTGCCCTAAGGGTTGAAATTATGCGTTCAGAATCAACTAGCGCTTTAGGGCAGCCAAGACTTACCAGTCCGATATTTGGGGCTTTATTCATTAA
>JAMONS010000080.1 GCA_027065555.1 Hyphomicrobiales bacterium
GTCTCTCTGTTCCAGTACGCAGGGTGCTTTTTTGAAGTAAAAATGGCGGTTTGAAATATTTAAAGATATAGCAAATCCGGGCAATACTCAGCGTATTGCCACGTACCCTCAAAAGGCCATTGCCAGCACTACCAGTGCCACGCTAAAAAGCATCAACTATTCCAGGCGCTTCTGGTGTGCCAGTGTGCCTTAACGCATTATTTTGGCGGCAATCGGGCATGCTGTCTGAACGTGAAAGTACGCTGTCCGTGCTCTCTGCGGCCATTGGTGTAGCTTGAAATATTGGAGTAAACTGCGCCTAACAAAGCAAATTCACGCAGACTTGCTACAGCGGTGCTTGCTTCGATTTGGCTGCATTCTTTCAAGTTCAGCATGTGCGGGAAGTGCAGCGTAATCTATCCGCAAGCTGGTGATTTGCGACGTTATGCAATATGTGCGCTGGGAAATCAGGAAGATGATTAACAACAAACTTAGACACATGCCAACTAAGCAGCCTTATGTTCTGGAGAATAGTTACGAATTTGAAGAAAAGGAATGGACAAAGGAGCATGTTGTAGGGCGTAAATTTGTGCCCAAGGGGAAATTCAATGGTGAATGGAATTTGATAGTCAGGGCTTGTGAAAAATGCAATGGATATAAGTCAGATTTAGAGAATGATATATCAGCTATTACTATGCAGCCTGATTCTGCGGGCAACTATGCAATAAATGATAGAGATTTAATTAGGGAATCCAAACGTAAATCTAAAAGGTCTATTAGCAGAAGAACAAAGAAAGCTGTCCATGCCAGCAGTGAGAAGTTGAATATTAATGTCCCATTCTCTCATGGCGTAAATATGAATTTTGAAATGTTTGCTCCACCTCAGATGGATAGCGAGCGTATGTTTGAGCTTGCAAGGCTTCAATTAATGGGGTTCTTTTACATGCTTACATATAATAAAAATAAAAAGAGAGGGTATTATTGGGTTGGTGAATATTTCCCAATGCTTGAGGCAATAAGAGATGATTGGGGTAATGCAATACATAAGTGGTTTATGAATTATGTTGAAGATTGGGAACCAAGATTAATGCTTGTTGGGGCGGATGGCTTTTTCAAGGCTGCAATAAGGCGCAGTCCAACAGCAGAGTTATGGTCTTGGGCGTTAGAATGGAATCACAACTATAGGCTGGTTGGCTTTTTTGGTGATTCTGAAGCCACTCAATTAATTACAAAAAAGATCCCGTCTTTAGATATTAAACGTGTTGCTAATCTTCATGATGGGCATATAAATATGCGAACACATGTATCTTTGTGTGATAAAGAAGACATCATGTTTGAGTGGCAAGAAAATAATGCATAACAAAGCAAATCAACCTGACATTTTGTTCGCTAGCGCTCTCAAAATGACAGGTTATTTGCGACGTTAGGCGCGCAAAAATTTTACAGTGATTTGGCGGGTTGAGCGCCAAAAGTCAAAAATGATGTTTTTTTGAGTTTGCTCTCCGTTAAACAAAAATGTTGATTTGCAGGTTATGTGGCAGTTGCTTGCCGTCTCCGTTAAACAATGCATTGTTTCGGCAGTTTAGTGGCATCAGCTTGGTGGCAATCGACCAACCGTGCAAAATTGAAAGAGCAGGGTCGGTGTGGCCGTCTCTCTGTTCCAGTACGCAGGGTGCTTTTTTGAAGTAAAAATGGCGGTTTGAAATATTTAAAGATATAGCAAATCCGGGCAATACTCAGCGTATTGCCACGTACCCTCAAAAGGCCATTGCCAGC
>JAMONS010000081.1 GCA_027065555.1 Hyphomicrobiales bacterium
TGTTCCTGCACCCTTGCCATATTCAAGAAACCTATCAACAATTCGAAACAAAATTAAATAATCACAGAATGGAATAACACATGTCAAATATCCCACATGAAATTTTAGAAGAATTCCCCGAATTTGTTGAAAAAATTAGCGAGTTAAAAACTAATAATGCGCATTTCGCAAAGCTTTATGATGAATATTATGAGGTGAATAAAGCAATTCATTTGGCTGAGACTAATATTGAGCCAACCGATGATTTTAATATGGAAAAAATGCGTAAAACCCGCATGGCGCAAAAAGATACAATATACCAAATGCTTAAAGCATAATCATTAGAGGTACTTATGACAAATTCTTATGACATAATTATTATCGGCTCTGGGCCGGGCGGATATATTGCCGCAATTCGTGCCAGCCAGCGTGGGCTTAAAACTGCGATTATTGAGCGGGAGCATATGGGCGGGATTTGCCTTAATTGGGGCTGTATTCCAACCAAAGCATTGCTTCGCTCAGCAGAGGTCTATGACCATATGGTTCATGCAAAAGACTATGGTCTTAAAGCTGATAAATTTAGCGCAGATATTGATGCAGTGGTAAAACGCTCTCGTGGTGTAACAGCTCAAATGGCGGCTGGAATTGGCTTTTTGATGAAGAAGAATAAAGTTGATGTTATTTGGGGTGAGGCAACGATTAGCGCAAGAGGTGAAGTCACGGTAACTAAAACTAAAAAAGCCATTGTTGAGCCACAAAACCCAGTGCCAAAAGGTATTTTGCCGATTGGAAAATATAAAGCAAAAAATATAATTATTGCAACTGGCGCACGTCCTCGTGTGCTACCCGGAATTGAGCCAGATAATGATAAGATATGGACTTATTTTGATGCAATGAAGCCAAAAACTATGCCAAAATCTATTGTGGTTATGGGATCAGGTGCTATCGGAATTGAGTTCGCTTCATTTTACCGCTCAATGGGCGTTGAAGTAACAGTAGTTGAATTGCTCTCAAACGTCATGCCTGTTGAAGACGAAGAAATTTCAAAACTCGCTAAAAAACGTTTTGAAAAACGTGGCATGAGAATTCTCACCGACACTAAAGTCATAAAAATTGAAAAGACTAAAAATGGCATTGTTGCTCATGTTGAATTGCTTAATGGCAAAATTGAGAAAATTGCAGCTGAAAAACTAATTTCAGCGGTTGGTGTGCAATGTAACACCGAAAATCTTGGGCTTGAAAAAGTGGGCGTAAAAATTGAGCGTGGTGCAATAAAAATTGATGGCTATGGCCGCACAAATATAGCTGGTATTTTTGCCATTGGTGATGTTGCAGGGCCGCCAATGTTGGCGCATAAGGCAGAGCATGAGGCGGTGATTTGTGTTGAAACTATTGCAGGGCAAAAAACTCACCCGCTTGATAGAGATAAAATTCCGGGTTGCACCTATTGCGACCCACAAGTGGCTTCTGTTGGCATGACTGAAAAAGCTGCAAAAGAGCAGGGGCGTAAGGTAAAAGTTGGGCGTTTTCCATTCATTGGCAACGGCAAAGCAGTTGCGCTTGGCGAGCCTGATGGCTTGGTGAAAACTATATTTGACGATAAAACAGGCGAATTACTCGGTGCACATATGATTGGCACAGAAGTTACCGAACTTATTGCTGGCTTTGTAATTGCTATGAATTTAGAAACCACCGAAGAAGAATTGATGCACACAATATTTCCTCACCCTACATTAAGTGAAACAATGAAAGAAAGCGTACTTGATGCTTATGGAAAAGCACTCAATATGTAACTATATAAAAGATACTTCGCTAACGCTCAGCATGACATTGTTTCTGTCGCTCTGAACGAAGTGAAGAATCTTTTGTTATTATTGAGTGCAAACGCAAAAAGGAGAATATTATGGGTTTTATTTTAGCGATTATTGTTGGTGGAGTTGCAGGTCTTATTGCGGCACGCTTTATGAAGGCAGAAAATTCGATATTTCTTAATGTAGCTCTTGGCGTTGTCGGGGCATTTTTGGTTAATTTTTCAATGGGAATATTATTTGGTCTTTGGGGTGGTAATTTGCTTTGGAGTCTCATAGCTGGCATTATTGGCGCAAGTGCTTTGATTTGGGGTTATCGTGAATATCAAATGCGTAAATAGGAGGATATTATGTCATTAGCTAAAAAAGTATTCTTTGGAGTATTTGGTGCTTCATTATTGCTTGGTCTTTTGATGGGGTTACTAAATTTAGTCTTGCCAGAAGCGGTTTCAATATCCTTAAATGGTGAGAATGTAGAAGGCTTATCAGCACTTTGGACATCAATATTTGTTTCTGCAATTCCGGGGCTTATTTTTGGACTTATTGCAGCTGGTGTAACAGCTCTTTTTACTCGCAAGAAAAAAGATTAATTTTTTATGGTAACTTTATTTGAAGCAAAAAAACCTGTTCGTCACCCTGAAAAGGCGCACAAACCTGATAATCCTATTGCAAGAAAGCCGGATTGGATTAGAGTAAAAGCTCCAGGATCAAAGCTTTTCAAGCAAACCAATAAAATCATTAAAGATAATGATATTGTAACAATTTGCACAGAAGGGGCTTGCCCAAATATTGGTGAATGTTTTGAGCAAAAACATGCCTCAATGATGATTATGGGTGAAATTTGCACCCGTGCTTGCGCCTTTTGCAATGTGGCAACGGGTAAACCTTTGCCGCTTGATGAAAGTGAGCCTGAAAATGTTGCAAATGGCATTGCAAAACTTGGGCTAAATCATGTGGTTATAACTTCGGTTGATCGAGATGATTTGCCTGATGGTGGGGCAAGCCATTTTGTAAAAGTAATTGCGGCAATTCGCAATAAATGCCCCAATACAACTATTGAAATACTAACTCCTGATTTTTTGAAAAAGCAAGGTGCATTAGAGCAAGTAGTAGCGGCAAAGCCAGACGTATATAATCATAATCTTGAAACCGTGCCTTCAAACTATCTTAGCGTTTGCCCCGGTTCTCGCTATTTTTATTCAATTCGATTGTTGCAAAGAGTAAAAGAGTTAGATCCAACAATGTTTACCAAATCTGGGATTATGGTGGGCTTAGGCGAAACAAGAAATGAAATATTGCAACTAATGGATGATTTGCGCTCCGCTGATGTTGATTTTTTGACCATTGGGCAATATTTGCAACCTTCGAAAAAACATCACCCAGTAATGGATTTTATAAGCCCTGATGAATTTAAGGCCTATGAAAAAATTGCTTATGCAAAGGGCTTTTTGTTAGTATCAGCTTCCCCACTAACTCGCTCTTCGCATCATGCAGGAGAAGATTTTGCAAAATTGCGAGCGGCAAGATTGGCAAAAATCAATGCCTGAACTTAGTTTTGAGCGCTTTGCGCTCTTTAGCACAGAGCAAATGCTCTCATTAGTTGCGGATATTAAATCTTACCCAAAATTTGTACCAAATTGTGCTGATATGCAGGTTGAAGCAGGTGAGAATGAGAGTAATTGCTTTGCGACAATGTCGGTGCAGCTTGGCCCTATTGAGCAGACCTATACTAGTAAGGTGATTATTGACAAAACCGCAAAGAGTATAAGCGCAACTGCCATTGATGGGCCTTTTAGCCATCTTGAAAGTATTTGGCAATTTATTGAGCAAGATGAGGGCAGTTTAATCAGGTTTGATATTGATTTTGGTTTTTCTAATCCTTTACTTGGCAGAATTGCTGAGCCAATTTTTGCGCAAAAGCAAGAGGAAATTCTGGACGCTTTTATAGAGGAGGCTAGGCGTCGTTATGGATAATATGTTTTGTTGTTGAGCTGTTTTTAGCATCATCATTATTACCCTCCGATGTCATTCCTGCGAAAACAGGAATCCAGTCAAGCCAAATTTGGCGCAATAAAGTCTTTGATGCAATAGAGTTTTTTGCCCGCTGGACAGCGGGCTACTGGATTCCGTATCAAGTACGGAATGACAACGAAGAACAGGAATGACAAAAAGAGGAATGGTATAAGTAGGTAACTTTATAAGATATCCATAACCATTTTTAATGCTCTAAGCACACTTGCCTCACGAATAGGTTCACGTGATTTATCAATACCAAACAGCTCTTTTGAATGATAAATATTATCACCCATTGCCAAGGCAAAATGGACCAAACCTATGGGCTTCTCCTTTGTGCCGCCAGTTGGGCCAGCAATGCCTGTTACTGAAATTGCAATGTCTGCGCTAGTGTTAGCTAATGCACCTTTTGCCATAGCTATTGCCACTTGCTCAGAAACCGCACCATATTCTTCAATCAAAGCCATCGGCACGCCAGCCATTTGATTTTTTGCCTCATTAGCATAAGTGACAAACCCACCATAAACCACACTAGAGGATCCTGAAATAGAGGTGAGGGCGGCAGCGACCAATCCTCCTGTGCAACTTTCAACAGTGATAATTAATTTTTCTTGTGCATTTAGCGAAGCAATAACAGAAATTGCTAAATCTTGGATTTCTTTTGAAAACATTATTTATCTCTTGGTAATTCAATGGTTGCGCTGGCCGTTGTTGCCAAACCTTCTTTGCGTCCTAAAAATCCCATGCCTTCAGATGTCGTGGCTTTCACTGAAACCCTATCAATAGAAATATTGCAAATATCTGCAATGGATTGCCGTATTTTTTGTGTGTGTGGTGATATTTTTGGCTGTTCTGCAATAATTGTAACATCAAGAACATTTATGCGCCCATTGCGTTTTGCTAATTCACTAATTGCAAATTTCAGAAAAGTTGAAGAAGGCTCGCCCTTCCATTTCTTTTCAGAGGGAGGAAAATGCGTGCCAATATCACCAAGTGCCAAAGCTCCCAAAATTGCATCGGTTAAAACATGTAGCACCGCATCGGCATCTGAATGACCCTTTAATTTTGCATCATGAAGGATTTTTACACCACCCAAAATAACCTCATCCCCCTTTTCAAATTGATGAACATCGTAAGCCGTACCAACCCGTGTTTCCATTACTTGCCCCATGTCTAATATTCTTTCTGCACGCAAAAAGTCCTCAGCTGTAGTAATTTTAATATTATCAACAGAGCCCTCACACATAGCAACTTCAATCCCTGCCCATTCAGCAATGGCGCTATCATCGCTAAAACTATCGGAAAAAGAAACTGCTTTTTTGTGTGCGTTATAAATGCTCTCAAAATGAAACCCCTGCGGAGTTTGCGCTGCATAAAGTTGTGTTCTATCTTCAGAACCACCAATGATCTTGCCATTGCTTGAGCGTTTGATACTATCAATTACATTTGTAACTGGCAAAACTGCCTGATATTCTTGCAGGGCAATTATCACATTATTCACGGCCTGCTGCTCTACAAAAGGTCTTGCGCCATCGTGAATAAGCACAAGGTCAGGATTATGCTCTTCGAGTGCTTTTAAGCCTTCAAGTACTGAGAGTTGACGAGTTCTGCCGCCCGAAACAGGTTCTAAAAGGCGTTCGCTATGTAAATTAAGTGAAGAATATAACCCATTATCATCTTTATGAATGATAGGGATTATATAATCAATTATATCCATTTTAATGAATTGAGTTATGGTTCTTTTAAGGACAGGAACGCCATTAATTGATTTATATTGTTTTGGTAAATCATCACTTTTAATGCTGGCACGAGTGCCACGCCCACCTGCGACAATAATAATTGCAATTTTTTTATTCATTAGATAAACGCCAATTTTTTTCTATATCTAACACTCAAATGAATATTTGCAAAAATAAAATAATATCATTAAAGTGATTATTTTTAAGGCAAATTAGCAAAGTGACTATTTTTAAGGCAAAGTATTTTTAAGGCATGAGTATTTTTTCAGATAAATTACAAATAGGCAAGCACCAGCTTAAAAACCGTGCTTTTCTTGCACCAATGGCAGGAATAACAGATGCGCCATTTCGCTCAATAGCTGTGAAATATGGTGCAGGACTTGTAGTTTCTGAAATGATAGCTAGTGCATCTTTAGGCACTGGGCAAAAACATATGCTGCGCCGCTTAAATAATAACTCTGATGAATTACATAAAAATAATATGCCGCACGTTGTGCAACTTTCTGGCAATGAAGAAAAATGGCTTGAGCTAGCCGCAAAAATTGCAAAACATGCAGGAGCTGATATTATTGATATTAATTTTGGCTGCCCATCAAAGCGTGTAACTACTGGTTTTGCTGGAGCTGCCCTTATGCGAGAGCCAGACAAGGCTTTACGCCTTATTGAAGCGGTTACTAACGCAACAGAGTTGCCTATAAGCGTGAAAATGCGACTTGGTTGGGATAATGACAATATAAATGTGCTTGAAATTGCCTCTTTAGCGCAAAGCGCTGGGGCGCAAATGATTATTGTGCATGCCCGCACTCGCCAGCAATTCTATAAGGGCAGAGCGGACTGGCATAAAGTTAGACCAGTTGTTGAGGCGCTTGATATTCCTGTCATTATAAATGGCGATATTATTGATGAGAATAGCTCTAGTTTAGCTCTTAAGCAATCTGGCGCTGCTGGGGTAATGATAGGGCGTGCGGCGCTTGGTAATCCTTGGATTGTTGGGCAGATTGGGGAGTTTCTTGAGGGGGAAAATGTCCCTATTTCACCAAGTTCAGAGCAGCTAGGGCAGGTTATTATTGAGCATTATAATGCAATGATGAGTGAATATGGTGAGCGATTAGCTGTTCGTATTGCTCGTAAGCATCTACGCAAATATATAGAATGCTCAAGCGTAAAAATCACAAAAGAGCAAATGCAAACCCTGTTAACATGCACAAGTGCTGACCAAGTAATAAACAATATATCACAACTATTTAACTCAAAAAACTCAGCTGCAGCATGAAGAAACAATTAAGCAATTTTGATAATGCAATTTTTTCATCGCTTTCACAGCCAGTTTTAATTTGTGATAGTGAGAACAGGTTGATGCATGCAAATTATGCAGCAGAAGATTTTTTCTCTATGTCTATATCAAACCTGCTAAAACTAACTTTAGATGATTTCATTCCTTTTGGCTCTCCAATTCTTAGCATGGCAGAAAAAATCGTCAAAAATAATGCCCCAATTTCTGAATATAGAATTCGCCTTTCCAGCGACTTAAGAGAAATTAGTGGAAATAGTGAAGCACGTATTGTTGATGTTTTTGCAACTCCTTTATTAGGCTCTGAAGATAGAATTATCCTATTATTTCAAGAAAGAACCACGGCGGATAAAATTGATAGGCAATTAATCTCACGAAATGCAGTTCGCTCGGTTTCTGGCCTTGCTGCAATGTTAGCGCATGAAATTAAAAACCCACTCTCGGGCATAAAAGGGGCGGCGCAATTATTAGAAAAATCAGTTTTAGATGACGACGTACCATTAGCTCGTTTAATCAAAGATGAAACAGATAGAATTGTTAATTTGCTAGAAAAAGTTGATATTTTTGGTGATGAGAGACCTCTTTTAAGTGAGGCGATTAATATTCATGTGGTGCTTGATAGGGTGAAATTATTGGCAAAAAGCGGTGATGCAGCAAATATAGAGTTTATTGAGCAATATGACCCTTCTTTGCCACCAGTTTTAGGAAATAAGGATCAACTTATTCAGGTATTATTGAATTTAGTAAAGAATTCTACTGAAGCGCTAAGTGATACGAATTTTCCAACCATTAAGCTTTCAACGGCATTTAGGCCCGGCATTCACATGTCTATTGCTGGGGTAAAGAGCAAAATTTCTTTGCCACTTGAGATTATTATTGAAGATAATGGGGCAGGGGTTTCGCAGGATATTTTAGCAAATATGTTTGATCCGTTCGTAAGCACTAAACCAAATGGAACAGGGTTAGGCTTGGCGCTAGTTGCCAAAATAATAGGTGATCATGGCGGCATAATAGACGTTGAAAGCCAAAAAGGCAAAACACGCTTTAGAATCCTATTGCCAATAGTTGATGAGAAGCAATCGCAAAATAAACAACTAAATTCTAATAATTTTGAGGATAAGAATAAATGAGTGCGCCAATTATTTTATTAGCAGATGATGATGACGCAATAAGAATGGTATTAAATCAGATGCTTACTCGTGCAGGATATGAAGTGCGCCCAACGGGTAATCTTTCAACAATGTGGAATTGGGTAAGTCGAGGCGAGGGCGATCTGCTTATTTCTGACGTTATGATGCCAGATGGCAATGCGTTTGATTTAATGCCTAAAATTAAATCAGCAAGACCAGATTTGCCAGTGATAATTATGAGTGCACAAAATACTTTCATGACTGCCATTAGGGCATCAGAGGAAGGTGCTTATGAATATTTACCAAAACCCTTTGATATAGATGAAGTTCTATCCATTGTATCTCGGGCATTAAGTGAAGTAGAAAGGCCTAAAAAAGATAAAGCTGCTACAGAGAACAAGGATAATATGCCGCTAGTTGGGCGCTCGCCAGCTATGCAAGAAATCTACCGATCATTAGCAAGATTAATGCAAACGGATCTCAGCGTTATGATTAGCGGTGAAAGTGGAACAGGTAAGGAATTAGTTGCAAAGGCATTGCATGATTATGGTAAGCGCAAGAATAGGCCATTTATCGCTATTAATATGGCAGCAATACCAAAAGATTTAATTGAAGCAGAACTTTTTGGGCATGAAAAAGGCGCTTTTACTGGTGCGACGTCTCGCTCAATGGGACGGTTTGAGCAAGCTGATGGGGGAACATTATTTTTAGATGAAATTGGCGATATGCCAATGGAAGCACAAACTCGCTTGCTAAGAGTATTGCAAGATGGCGAGTTTACTATGGTTGGGGGGCGCAATTTAATTAAATCTGATGTCAGAATTGTTGCTGCAACTCATCAAGATTTGCAGCAAATGATAATTCAGGGGCAATTTCGAGAGGATTTATATTATCGCCTAAACGTTGTGCCAATTAGTTTGCCGCCCCTAAGAGATAGAAAAGAAGATATTGCAGATTTAGTTTCGCATTTCATGCGTGAGATGAGACAAGAAGGTGAGCCAGTTAAATCTATCTCACAAAAAGCTATTGAATTATTGCAACTGCACTCTTGGCCGGGTAATGTGCGTGAATTAGAGAATATGGTAATGCGCCTAAATGCGCTTTATGCCGATGAAACAATTTCAGCTGAGATAATCTCATTAGAATTAAATCGCAATGAAAACCATAGTGAGAATTCACTTTCAGATAATTTAGATTTGGGCAGTGCTGTTGAAAAATATATTGCTGGATTGCTGGCCAGATTATTGAATGAATATGGTGACGAACAGATAGAGGCTAATATATATCAAACGGTGTTAGACAAATTTGAAGCACCATTAATTGCCATGACGCTTAATTCTTGTAAGGGAAATCAAATCAAAGCTTCAAAAATATTGGGGCTAAATAGAAATACATTGCGCAAGAAAATCCGAGCACACGATATTGAAATTACCAAATATTCTCGCCGCAAATAGATATAGTACTTAGCATTCTCAATGCTAAGTACCATCACCGCACGAAGCGATAGTGAGTACGGTGCGCGGCGAAGCCAGCGTAATTCAATTAGCATAATTGAATTTAGAAAATACTACACTGTCACATTTTCGCAACATTTTCCTTGAAATACTGTGCTAATTACGCAATGATTTGCTTTAATTCTCAATTTTTTGCAAAAACAACAATATATGTGACATGAACGACACAAAACACCAAGATTTAACGAGCTCTACCTTTACTTTGTCAGGCAAGTCGCTTGAGCCGGTTAAGGCGCTTAGCTCAAAATTTGTACGATATTTTGGAATTATAGTTGTTTTATCATCAGTTGTTTTGTTGATTGGACTTTTTCTAATTTTACCAAAACAAAGTGCAATTGAATTACCTCCAGAAGCTTGGACTGCAATTTGGGTCATCGGCATTATATTAGTTTTACTAATAATAGCGCTAGTTCTTACCGAAATAGTACTTTTGGTACGAGCAAGAGCGCAAAAGCAAGCTGGATCTCGATTGCAATCAAGAATGGTGACAATATTTGCGCTAACTGCTGCTGTGCCTGCAATTATTGTTGCAATAGTTGCTGCCATTGTACTTAATCAAGGTCTTGATCAATGGTTTTCTGAACGCACAAGAACAATGGTTGAAAGCTCAAGATTAGTTGCTAGAGCATATTTGCAAGAACATGCACAAGTGATGCGTGATGATATTATTTGGGTGGCATCAGAGCTTGAGCAGGCAAAAGAAACATTTGCAACAGATAGAGATAAATTTCAAAGGATTTTAACAGCATTAGCACTTACTCGCTCATTGCCTTTCACCTCTCTTATTTCAAAAGATAGAGATATTTTAATGCGAGCGCAAATTTCAGTTCCCGGCACTCCTCCGCTCATGCCAGATGGAATTATGCAAGATGTAAAAAAGACTATTCCAACATTGATATCTCCAGGAAGAACTAATCTAGTTGGTTCAGTAATTCAGTTGAGTAATTATGATGATGTGTATTTATTTGCAGCTCGACCAGTTGATGCCGAAGTTCTTGAATATATGCGTTTAACAGATCAAAATATTACCGAATATCGACAATATGATTCTGCGCGATTAGTTTTTCAGCTTACTTTCACTATTATTTATATTGCCGTGGCTTTAGTTATGTTACTAGCAGCCGTGTGGGTGGGGATTGCTTTTGCAAATCGTTTTATTGCTCCAATACGTGATTTAATGATTGCATCAGATCGAGTTACGCATGGAGATTTAGAAGTGCAAATTGCTGAATCCGACAAGCAAAGCGATCTAAATGATCTCATTCAGCAATTTAATCTCATGACAAGGCAATTGCGAGAACAACGTCAGGAATTACTTTTAGCGAATGATACTAATGAAAAGCGCCGTCAATTTACAGAGGCGGTGGTTGAGGGGGTTTCTGCAGGAATTGTTGGGATTGATCCATCTGGCATTATTACTTTGGTGAACAATAATGCATCAGAGATTTTTGCTATAAGTGAAATTAACCTTGTGGGCGAAGAATTGGGGAAAATTGTTCCAGAATTATCATTGTTTTTTGAAAAAGCTAGCGCCTCACGAAGTGGACAATTTCAGGATCAAATTCAATTTGGTGGAGAACATGACGGCAGGATATATCAAGTTCGTCTAACTCGCGAGGGTGCAATTTCTCACTCGAAAGGTTTTGTAATTACGCTTGATGATCTTACAGATTTAATGACAGCGCAGCGCACTAGTGCATGGGCAGATGTTGCTCGGCGTATTGCACATGAGATTAAAAACCCGCTTACCCCAATTCAACTGTCAGCAGAACGCTTAAAAAGGCGCTATAAAGAAAGACTTAGCGACGATTTTGAAATATTTGATAAATGTATTGAAACAATTATTCGTCAAGTTGGTGATATTGGGCGAATGGTTGATGAGTTTTCTTCTTTTGCTAGAATGCCAGTTGCAGTGCTTGAAAAAGGTGACTTATCTGAAACAATTCGTCAGGCAGTGTTTTTAGAGAGCGTTCGTCAGCCAAATATTTTGATACAAGCAAATCTTCCAAAAGAGCCAAATATTGTTGAGTTTGATGATCGCTTAATTTCTCAATGTTTAACTAATCTTATCAAGAATTGCGTTGAATCTATTGAAGGTTTTGGAATAGGTAAAATAATTGATCCAACCATCATAATTGAAACAAAAACATCTGGCCAATATGTTGAGATTTCAATATCTGATAATGGAAAGGGCTGGCCAGACGAAAGCTATCAAAGATTGCTTGAGCCTTATGTTACTACAAGGGACAAGGGAACAGGTTTGGGGCTAGCAATCGTTTCAAAAATTATTGAACAACATGATGGTGACATGATTTTGCAAGATTCTTTGCCTGATAAAAACAATCGAATAGGTGCATGTGTAATTATTAGATTACCACTAAAACATGATACAACTAAAGGCGAATTACATTTATTAGATAGTAAAAGAATTATACAAACAAAGAAAGGAGCGCATCAAAATGCGCTTAAGTAAGAATGGCGTTTGATATATTAATCATTGATGATGAAAGCGATATTCGGGAGTTGATTTCTGGTATTTTAGAAGATGAGGGCTATGAAACTCGTCAAGCATTTGATGCCGATAGTGCCCTTGAGCAAATTATTAAAAGACGGCCTAATTTGGTCTATCTTGATATTTGGATGCAGGGATCTAGACTTGATGGTTTGCAATTACTTGATGAATTTCAAGAACAGCACCCTAATATGCCTGTAGTTATGATTTCAGGTCACGGCAATCTTGAAACTGCTGTAGTCTCGATTAAGCGAGGGGCTTATGATTATATTGAAAAGCCATTTAATATTGATCGCCTATTATTAGTTACGCAACGAGCGATGGAAACTTCTCGTCTAAAAAGTGAAAATGAAGAGCTTAAAGAGCTAACAGCTGCTTGGGATAATGAGCTGGTTGGAACTTCTAATGTGATTAATGAAGCACGCTTAATCATTGAAAAATCAGGGCCCTCCAACTCTAGAATTTTTATAACTGCCCCCTCAGGTGCTGGAAAGGGCCATTGCGCTAGATTGTTGCATGAAAATTCTTTGCGAAAAGAAGCGCCCTTTGTTGAAATAAATGCCTCCCTTTATGATCCTGATGAAATTCCTGCAATTCTATTTGGCCGTGAGGAACTTAATAAGAATGGAGTGTTAAATATAAATGTCGGGGCATTAGAGAGAGCTCATGGCGGAACAATTTATCTTTCGGAAGTATCTTATCTACCTATAACTGCTCAATCTTTATTGCTTAGGACATTAGTTGATAATAGTTTTCATAGAATTGGCGGGCAAACTGCCGTTCCCATAGATATCAGAATTTTAGCATCAACTTCAAAAGATGTTAAACAACTTATTGAAAATGGAGAATTTCGTGCTGATTTATTTCATAGATTATCAGTCGTGCCCCTGAATTTAACACCATTAAAAGACCGGCGTGAAGATATCATACCTTTAGTTAGAACATTCGTTGAGCAAGTATGTAAAATACAAGGGATACCCAGCTTTGAAATTTCAGAAGATGCTATGGCTGTATTGCAAGGGCAAGATTGGCCTGTTAATGCACGACAGTTGCGAAATTCTATTGAAAGATTAGCAATTTTGGTCAAAGATCAGGTAAAGGACAATGCTATCGTTAATGCGGATATGTTACCCTCCGATATTGGTGAGGTGCTACCTAATGTTGGCAATGCCGACATGGATTCATCTGCTCATTTGATGGGCATGGCTTTGCGTGATGCACGCGAAGTATTTGAAAAACAATACTTGCTGGCACAAATTGAACGTTTTGGTGGGAATATCTCAAAAACTGCAGAATTTGTAGGTATGGAAAGAAGCGCATTACATCGAAAAATTAAATCGCTTGGTTTGTAAGCCTAATGGGTTATAATTACTTTGCTGATAGCTGATTGGCTAAGCAATTAATTGGAAAGATAAATGCGAGTAATAATTAGTGGTGCAGGGCAGGTTGGTTATGGCATAGCCGAGAGACTTTCAATAGAAGGTGTTGAGATTACTGTCATTGATAAAGATGCCGATTTGGTGCAAAGGGTTCGTGATAATCTTGATGCTCGTGGTGTGCATGGACATGGGTCTCACCCTGATATTTTGGCGCAAGCAGGGGCAGAGAATGCCGATATGTTAATTGCGGTGACACAAGTTGATGAAGTAAATATGACAGCATGTCAGGTTGCTCATTCGATTTTTGAAGTGCCAACTCGTATTGCACGCATAAGGGCACAAACATATTTAAACCCGCAATGGCAAAATCTTTTTGCTAGAAATCATTTGCCTATTGATGTGATTATTTCTCCAGAAATTGAGGTTGGTGATCTAATCCTACAGCGCCTTGCTTTTCCCGGTGCCTCAGAAATTGTTACATTTGATGATGAAAAAGTTATGGTTGTAGCTTTAGATGTGCAAGAAGATTGTGCGGTAATTGATACTCCACTTAAACAATTAACTGAATTATTCCCAAATTTACAGGCAACAGTTATGGGGGTTCGCCGAGATGGAAAAGTGCTTATCTTGAACTCAAATGAAAGTCTTTTAGTTGGGGATCAGGCGCTTGTTGCTGTTGCTAAAGATCAAATATCAAGGGTACTTGTGCTTTTTGGTTGCGATGAAGTTTCACCGCAAAAAATAGTTATTGCAGGCGCTGGGAATATTGGAAGGTATGTCGCTCAAAAACTTGGCGAAAGTGATTTAGGCATATCCGTGCGGCTTATTGAGAACAATCGAAAAGTTGCACAATTAGCAGCAGAAACAGTTAAAAACTCAATAGTTGTTTTTGGCGATGCTCTAAAGGAAGATATTCTAAACGAGGTTGATATTCGAGACGCTGATATGTTTCTTGGCCTAACAAATGATGATGAAACAAATATATTATCATCAGTTTTAGCTAGCGAATTAGGGGCGAACGCTAATTTTGCGTTGGTAAACCAGCCGCAATACCCACGTTTTGCTCGTAGGCTAGGAATTGATTCATTTATAAACCCACGCTCAATAACAGTTTCAAAAGTACTAAGACATGTTAGACGTGGGCGTATTCGTGGGGTATATTCTTTGTTTGAGGGCAAAGGAGAACTCATTGAAGCAGAAGCATTAGATACTTCAACTCTTGTTGGAAAACCATTGCGTGAAGTTGATTTTGGCGATGGAATACGAATTGGGGCAATTATTCGAGGTGATGAAGTTATCATGCCAAGCGGTGAAGTTCGAATTAACTCAGGTGATTTTGTTGTAGTATTTGCTCTCGCAGATCATGTCAAAAAGGTTGAGCAAATGTTTAGGGTTAGTCTTGAGTTCTTTTAGGAAAAATATTTTATGCCCTCAATAGCTGCCTTAGTTTCAGCACTAATTGCATTTTTTGCTATTATGCTTGTTTTTCCAGCCATTGTTGCTCTGGCAACAAATGATATGCTTGCCTTTAGCTCATTTGTTTCTTTAGCGCTTGTTTATAGTTTTTTTGCTTTGATTTTAAGATTGGCAATGGCTTTTCGTTTTAAGCGCATGGATAGATTTAATCTATTTCTAGCAACTATTATTTTATGGTTTATCTTTGTCATTCTAGCCATGCCAGCATTTATTGTTATAGAAGAACTTGATTTTTCTGAAGCGATGTTTGAGGCAGTTTCAGCATCAGTTACTCTTGGAGTAAGCTTTCAACTAGTTGAAAAAACCTCCCTAGCAATGGAATTATACCGCTCCTTAGTGGCTTGGCAGGGAGGGCTTTTAACTTTGCTTTTTGCTGTTTATATAATGGGGCGCTATCAAGTTGGAGGAACACCAAACTCGCAGCTTCAATATATTTTACATGCCTCACAAAATGGCAGTCCAAAAATATTAAAGACATTCCTTGAAGTTTTTGTGCCCTATATAGCTTTGACAATGGTGTTTGCCGCAATTTTGGTTATTACACGGGTTGATCCGGTAGATGCTGTGATGATTTCTTTGAATATTTTATCAACCAATGGCTATTTACCAATCGAAACAGGGGCAAGTGTACTTAATAATGTGTGGGCCGAAATAGCTATGATTATATTTATGATTGTGGGGGCAACGAGCATAATATGGCATCGCACAATATTTATTCGTAAATGGAACATTAGCAAAAACCAAACGGAGGCATCTGTTTTTTTAAGCTTTATTGTAGCAATTTCAGTATTTGCAATAATTGGAACTCTTGCGCTACCACCAGAGCATTTTACTTTTGGGAAAGCAATTCTTAACAATGTCTTTGATGTGGTTTCTATAATGACAACTACAGGCATTACACATGATGCTAGGTATGGTATTGCTTTGCCCATTGGTCTTATTTTGGCACTTAGCATGGTTGGCGGTTGTTCTTTTTCAACCTCAGGAGGGTTTAAGATTTTTCGTCTTAGTTCGATGGTTAGGCACTCAATTAACGACATTAATAGGCTAGTTTATCCGCATATGGTTATACCGCAATCAACCGAATTAGATGTGCAGGGGCAAAAAATATCACGAGCGGTATGGAGTGCCTTATTTATTTCTGTAATTACAATAATGTTTGCAACTTTACTATTTTCAGTAAATGATTTTGATCTTTCTTCTTCTCTTAGCTTGGCAGTTGGTAGTTTTTCTTCTACTGGGAACTTAGTATCAATGGGTCTTGATTTAGAAAGAGGCGCAGTACCTTCAAATATGGCTCTAGGTATTTTGTCCTTTGTTGCTATTATTTCACGGATAGAACTCTTGGTATTGCTTGCCGCATTAAGCCAGCTGAAGTGGTAATAAATATAGGTTTTCGACAAAGAAACGCAAGAAATTTATTCATTAACATACATAGCTAGTAAGAATCGAAAAATTGTGCCATTATTCTAATAGGTTGGGTGGAATTTGTAATTTTGTGTGCTGATAAGCTATTTAGCAAATATCAAATAAAGACATAATTTGTTTTACTCAAGCGTTATTTCAAATGAAGAGGACATGAAATGGCCCACAAAACACGCAATGATAAATCACAAAACTTACAAGATATCTTTCTAAATCATGTTCGAAAAAACAAAATCGCTGTTACTGTATTTTTGGTAAATGGCGTTAAATTACAGGGGCATATTTCTTGGTTTGATAGTTTTAGTTTACTACTTAGACGTGATATACAATCGCAACTAGTGTATAAATCTGCAATTTCAACAATTATGCCAGCAGAGCCAATTCAATTATTTGATTTTGAGCAAGAAGATGATGAAAATGAGGAATAAGACAGTAAATAATGGGTAATAATTTAGAAGGGCAGGGTGTTGAGTTACATGGTCGTGGGCGTTTAGTTGAATTGCAAAAACAGCCCACAAAATGCGCCCTCATAACCCCTGATCTTTATAGGGTTGCAAAAAAGCGTGATGCAGAAGTAAAAAAACAAGAATTTGAGGGTCTTGCAAGAGCAATCAAACTCGATATTATCATTTCAGAAATTGTACAGTTAAAAGAAATAAAACCAGCAACATTTGTTGGCGGTGGTTTTGTAGATAATTTAGCTGAAATAGTTAAAGAGAAAAAAATTGAATTAGTATTATTCAATGTTTCGCTTTCTCCAGTGCAGCAAAGAAATCTTGAAAATCGTCTTGGCGCTAAAGTGCTTGATAGAACCGCACTTATTTTAGAGATTTTTGGTGAAAGAGCTGCAACAAGGGAAGGGGTGCTACAAGTTGAATTGGCGCACCTAAACTATCAAAAGGGGCGGCTTGTTCGTTCGTGGACGCACCTTGAGCGCCAACGTGGGGGCGGTGGTTTTATTGGAGGACCAGGTGAAACGCAAATTGAAAGCGATAGAAGGCAAATTCAAGAGAGAATTGGCAAATTAGAAAAGCGCATTGCAAAAATAGCGCAAACCAGAAAATTACATCGCAAAAAACGAGACGCAGTTCCTTATCCCGTAATTGCCCTAGTTGGCTATACTAATGCTGGGAAATCCACGCTATTTAATCGTATTACTGGCGCTAAAGTAATGGTAAAGAATTTGCTTTTTGCAACGTTAGATACAACTGTACGAAAGGCAAAATTGCCGCATGGGCGCACTATTATGCTCTCGGACACGGTTGGTTTCATTTCTGAATTACCGACAGATCTAATCGCAGCTTTTAGAGCAACGCTTGAGGAAGTAATAGGCGCTGATATTATTTTGCATGTTCGAGATGTTTCTAGTGAAGATAATGTGGCGCAAGCGCAAGACGTTATTTCTGTGCTTACATTGCTTGGGGTAAATGGCGAAGAAACGCCAATTATTGAAGTCTATAATAAGATTGATATGCTAGCAAAAGGCGAGGAAGCAGAAAATGCGTTAGATAATATTATCCCAGTTGGTACAGTGATTTCTAGCGTTGCACTTAGTGCAATTAGCGGTGAGGGGATTGATGAATTGCTGTTAGAAATTGAAAAAACACTTGCGCAAGGTGCAAAGAGTTTTAAGATTTTGCTAGAGCATGAAAGGGGCGAGGATGCCGCTTGGTTATATGAGCATAGCGAGATTATTGAGCGGGTAGAAAGCGATGAGGGGTCTGAATTTACTATTCGTGTTGAGCCTAGATATCTTTTTGCACTGCAATCTCGCTTTGGTAAGAAATTAACAGGCTCAATATTATAATTTATTTTTAGCGCCCCTATTCAAAAAATAAGTAAGCGCCATAGCAATCATATGTTTGATTTTTTCTTTTTCTAACTCATCATCAACGCTAAAATGCACTGAGCGGTTACTGCCATATTTGAGAGCTGGATAAAGCTCACGCCAATTCTCAACTAAGTTGGTTTTACAATTCACATATAGCGCATAATCTAGCCCAAACCGAGTATCAGCATCAATGCGAATTGATGTGCCGCTTTTGGTTTTACTAGGAAGATAAGAAGGCTGACCCCATTTAAGTGTTTCCTCTAGCTCGCCAACCTCATCTATACTTAAAGCTACCTCTAAGATAAGCGAGCACAATTCAATTAGGCGACTTTTGACAGGTTCAGGGTATTTATCAAACATTATTTCTTCAATCATTAAAATATTAGGTTTTATCCTTTGCCCTAATTTCATTCCAATATTCATCAAGCCGCTCTAATCCTGCCTTTTCAATAGCAATATTATCTTGTTTACAACGTTTTTCTACATAAGCAAAACGTCTAGTGAATTTTTGATTAGCATCACGAAGCGCGGCTTCTGGGTCAATATCCAAATGCCTTGCTAGATTTGCTAGCGCAAAAAAAGCATCTCCAATTTCTTCTTTGATGGCTTGCTCACCTTTTTCATTCTTAATAGCGTCTTTAATTTCATCTAATTCTTCTGTGCATTTACTAAATGTTGTCTGCCAATTTGGCCAATCAAAGCCAACACTTGCCGCACGCTTTGCCAGTTTATCTGCACGAGATAAAGCGGGTAGGGGCTTTGGCACGTCATCAAGGATTGAGTAGACGATATCACTCTCTTCAAGTCCTTTTTTGGCTAGCTTTTGTGCCTTTTCAATTTTCTTTATTCTGTCCCAGCTCTCTTTTGCCGCTTTTGGGTCATTGGCTTGTTTATCACCAAAAACATGCGGGTGACGGCGTATGAGTTTCTCTGTAATGGAATATATCACGTCTCCAATATCAAACAGGTTTTTTTCTTTTGCTAGATGGGCATGAAATATCGGTTGTAGCAAAAGATCACCCAATTCATCTTGTAAATCAACATAATCCTCACGCTCAATCGCATCAGCAACCTCATAGGCCTCTTCAATGGTGCATTGTTTAATCGAAGCAAAATCTTGCTCTAAATCCCATGCGCAGCCAGTATCAGGGTCACGCAACGCCGCCATAATCTCATATAGGCGTGATATATCTTTTGATGGCTTCATTTGATTACTTTCTTTGCAGATTAGCTTAATGTCTAAACCGAGTTTAGTGATAATGTCTATATGCCACACTCGATGTCATTGCGGACTTGATCGCAATCCAGTCTTATACTCTTTGCTGAGAGTCTGTTGTCAGTAGTTTCATTCTAATGCCGCCAAATAGAGGTCAAATATATACTTTTATTTTATAGCTACATTCTGGATTGCGGATCAAGTCCGCAATGACGTCGGAGGTAAATTTTTATAGGGGGAGGAGCCTTTACGGGCATAGCAATCAAACAAGCCCATATAATTTTACCTAACATCAGCATTCCTATCATGCGCCATTCGCATAATATATATTATGGAACTTTTATTATGTAAAAAGCCTAGTATTATAGGAAAGACAAGGTTTTAATTAAAAATATTTGTATCAATATAATATAAAAGCCATATTGCCGCTATTACTATGGCAATCAAAAATACTGGAGATATTAAGCCAAATAACAGGCTTTTGCTTTCAATCCAGCTATCCACAGCAATTTTAATGTCATGCTCTACTTGTTTTTTTCCATCTGGTGCATAATGAGCGCTGGTATAGCTTTGCATAATATTACCATCCATATCTAAGGCGTAAGGATTTTTAGAATGGTTTCTAATTTTAGCAATAATTACCCCGATGACTATTACGGACATGAACATCCAAAAACCATAAGCAATAATTATTGAGCTTAGTTTTGTTGCTTCAGCTGAAAAAAACATCAACCACGACAGTGCGCCAATAGATAATGCAGTAAGAATCGTAAGTTGCATTCCTAACATTGCTAGAGGCGTTAACTTTACTATCGTATCGCAATTTGTGCATTGATAAGGTCGTGTTGCCTTAAAAATTCCCATTGAAGAGATAAGTGTATTCTCGCCGCATTTGGCGCATTTTCTAATTGCTGGCATGATTTTATAATTTCATTTTAATTTCTAAACCATCATAAGCTGGCTCAATATATTCTGGAAGTTCATTGTTTAGCGTTTTATAATCAAGGTCTATATGTAGGTTCGTCAAATAGGCCTTAGGAATATTAAGTTCTTCAATTAGTGCTACAGATTGTTCTACATTTAGATGGCACGGGTGCGCTCTATAGCGCAAAGCATCTAGCAGCCAAAGTTTCACTCCTTTAAGTGCCTTATGCGAGCTAAGTGGTAATGCGGATAAATCGCAAGAATATGCAAAATCACCAACACGAAAACCTAGTGATTTAATATTGCCGTGCTCTTGCAAAAACGCTTCAATCTCAATAGAGCCACCTGCCCCATTAATATTGGTTTTGCCTCCATCAGAAATAAGATTAGCGTTCAAAATTGGCTTGTAATTAGAACCCACTGGCGTGGTAAAACAATAAGAAAAAGCGCTCATAACCTGCTTGGCGCATGCTTGCGCCATATAGACCTCTATACGCTTTTTATTGGTCAGAGCCAAAACCCGCAAATCATCGATACCATGAATATGATCGGCATGTTCATGCGTATAAAACACTGCATCAAGATGCTGTATATTAGCATCAAGAAGTTGTTCACGAATATCACAGCCACTATCAATTAAAATATTGGTAGTATTCTCTTTATGCCTGTCGCCGTTTGTTCTTCCATTGCTTGATTTGCCCTCTTCTCTTGCGTCGCGCTGGCTGGCTAACTCATCATTATCATAACGCCCTGCCCTTATTAAAATAGAGCAACGTCTGCGCCGATTTTTAGGATTACTAGCATCGCAATTCCCCCAATCATTACCAATGCGAGGCACACCGCCAGATGATCCGCATCCAAGCACTGTTACAGTAAAAAATTGCGTCCCTTCGCTCATCACAGCTTCACTTTTTTGAATAATCTGATGAAATTATTGGTGGTGATTTTTGAAATTTCCTCAAGCGAAACATTCCTAAGGTTTGCCAAATGCTCTGCAGTATAGCGCACAAATGCTGGCTCGTTGCTTTTGCCTCTATGTGGCACTGGTGCGAGATAAGGCGCATCTGTTTCAACCAAAAGCCTATCCATTGGTGCAGATTGCGCAACTTGATGAATTTCTTTGGCGTTTTTGAAGGTTAAAATTCCCGAAAATGACAGGTGCCCCCCAAGCTCTAAACCAATTTCGGCCAGCTTTTTACCAGATGAAAAACAATGTAAAATAAAGGGGAAGGCCCCCTTCCCCATTTCGCCTTGTAAAATTTCAATCATATCATCATCTGCTGATCGAGAATGGATAATGAGCGGTAATTTTGTTTCTCTAGCTGCTGCAATATGGCGCAAAAAGCCTTCTCTTTGTGCATCACGGGGAGAATTATCATAATGATAATCAAGCCCAACCTCACCAATCGCTATGCATTTTTTATGTTTAGATAGTTCAATTATTTCGCTAAGTTCTATATCAAGCTCTTCGTGGGCATTGTGCGGGTGCGTGCCGACAGAGCAATAGACATTATTATGTTTTTCTGCAATCGCTATAATCTTATCAAATTGCTTAATGCGAGTAGAAATTGTAACACAAGCGCCAACCCCTGCCCCACTCATTCGAGCCAATACGCCATCAATATCGCTACTAAGCGCATCAAAATCTAGATGACAATGACTATCTATAAGCATTAATCTTCTTTCTCGATATAGCGTGGGAATATGCCAATCGGTTTTGGTAATTCAATGCCAGCTTTAAGTGCATAATCTTTGCCAAAATGTGCAAAATCACGCCTATCTTCGCTAACAGCCAATAAATCAAGCAATTTAGCGGCGGATTGTGGCATTACAGGTTGGGTTAGGATTGCGATACTGCGTAATGTTTCAGCAGTTACATAAAGCACCGTTTTCATGCGCTCCATATCGGTTTTTCGCAATGCCCAAGGCTCTTGCAACGCAAAATAACGGTTTGTATCAGCAACTACTTTCCAAATATTGCTAAGCATCTTATGGATCTCTTGCTTGTCCATATAGGCTCTTGATTGCTCAAGTAAATCATAGGTTTTATCTAGTAATTCGTTATCATCAATAGTTAAATCACCAGTCTGTGGTATTTGCGCATCACAATGCTTTGCAACCATAGAAAGCGAGCGTTGCGCTAAATTGCCTAAATCATTTGCTAGATTTGAATTAATGCGATTAACAATCGCTTCGTGCGAATAAGAGCCGTCCTGCCCCAAAGAAACTTCTGCCATAAAAAAATATCGAATAGCGTCTAGTCCATATTTTTCAACCAAGAAATCTGGTGAGATAACATTGCCAACCGATTTTGACATTTTCTCACCTTTATTATTGAGAAAGCCGTGCGCAAACACTCGTTTTGGCAATTCAATTCCAGCTGACATTAAAAAAGCTGGCCAATAAATAGCATGAAAACGAATAATATCCTTGCCCATCATGTGAATATCAGCCGGCCAATAATGCGCTTTTCCATTATCTTTGTTGGGATAACCAGTTGCGGTAATATAATTTGTTAGTGCATCAACCCACACATACATAACGTGTTTATCATTACCCGGAACTTTCACACCCCAATCAAAACTAGTGCGAGAAATAGAAAGATCTCTTAGTCCTGATTTTAGAAAGCTGACAACTTCGTTGCATCGCTCGGGTGGTAAAATAAAATCAGGGTTTTGCTCAATATGCTCAAGCATTTTATCTTGATAGGCAGAGAGCTTAAAGAAATAGCTCTCCTCTTCAACCCACTCAACTGGCGAGCCTAGCGGCTCACGTCTTATGCCATCGTCCCCAAGTGTGGTTTCTTTTTCATCAAAATATCCCTCTTGGCGCACCGAATACCAACCAGAATATTTATCTAGATATATATCACCATTCGCCTCCATTGCCCGCCAAAGTGCTTGGCAGCTCTCGTGGTGGCGTTGTTCAGTTGTTCTAATAAAATCATCGTTCGAAATATTGAGTGCCTTCATCATAGCTAAGAATTGTGCTGAGTTTTTATCGGCCAATTCAAGCGTAGAGATGCCCTGCTCTATTGCAGTTTGCTGCATTTTTAGACCATGCTCATCAGTACCAGTTAAAAAGAACACGTCTTTACCTTTTAGGCGTTCAAAGCGTGCAATGACATCGCAAACCATAGAGGTATAAGCGTGTCCAATGTGCGGAGCTCCATTGGGATAAAAAATCGGTGTTGTGATATAGAATTTTTCTTGTGTCATGTTAATTCAACAGATCTATTATTTGTTATAAGTTCGAGGTGTGCTTTTATTGCGTCAAAAGTAGAAATTAAAACTTGTTTTCTATCAAGATTATAAATATCAGCTTTTGCAAATAATTTTTGTGACTTGTTCCATAGGTTAGTAATTGAAGCAAGGTGGTTTTTATTTATTGGGGTTTGAATTGCTATATTTTTAGCCTCACTTGCAATCCAATCAAGCAATATATCTTTTGCAAAATTTTCTTCTGCACTTCCTGCTTTTAAGATATTTGAAACCAGCTCAATATGGCTTGAATTATGACGTTGCTGAGCGCTATTTAGCCAATTTTGAATTTTAACTAAGATTTCTTCCCCCTCAAGTTGAGATATTTGAATAGCTCTTCTTGGCACTCCTTTAGCTAAATCAATAGTATTTTGTAAGGAGTGGTGTTCTATATCAAAATTAGAATTTTGTAGGATTTGGCTTAACTGAGCATTGTTAAGTGTGCGCAAGGCAACAGATTGAGTGCGAGATCTTATGGTGGGCAGGATTGAGCCAATCGAATGCGAAATGAGAATGAAAATGGTGTCCTTGGGCGGCTCTTCTAGTATTTTAAGTAAAGCATTTGCGCTGTTAATATTGCAATCATCTATAGCATCAATAATACAAATTTTATAGGCGCTTACCCCTGCAAAAAGCCGTAGTTTTCTTTGCATTGCACGAACATCTTCAATCCTAATTGCAGAATAAAACCCTTTTCTTTTTTCGTGAGCGCTAATCCTTAGAACAAATAAATTAGGGTGAGAGCCAGCATAAACTTGCTGATTTATGATATCTAACTGCTCATTACCTGTGATGTGTAATATTTTCTTAGCCAAAGCAAAAGCAAATGTTGCTTTGCCAATTCCTCTAATACCATGCAATAATATTGCAGATGGCAACCTATTATCTACAATTTGCTTTTCTAACATATTAAATTCAATCTCATGGCCAATAAGAAGTTTGCTTTGCTCTGGTAGATTTATTCCCTTTAATTGATCGGCCTCACGCTCGATTTGCTTATCACTCACACTGAAACCCCGAGTGTTTCCTTAGGGAATTTTTGTCTAACAGCATTCCAAACAGATTTAGCTAATTTATCAGCATCTAAACTCGCATCAATTACAATAATCCGATTTGGGTTGTTTTTAGCAATTTCTAAGAACCCTTTGCGTAGTTTTTCATGCCACGTCAATTCCTCTTTTTCAAAGCGATCTGGTAAATTATCATCAAATTCATTTTCTCGTTTTGCTACTCTCTCAAAAGCCTCTTTTGCATCCATATCTAATAAAATAGTCAAATCTGGCTGATAAGAATTAAGCGCTAATTTTTCTAAAACACCGATTAGTTTTTCATCAACCCCACCTGTTAGTCCCTGATAAGCTCTTGTTGAATCATGAAATCTATCAGATATTACCCAGCGACCATATTTAAGGTTTGGCGCAATAAAATCATTTACGTGGTTTAATCTTGCACAGGCGAATAGTATAGCTTCTGCATTAACACCCCATTGCTCTGATTTGCCAGATAAGATAAATTCTCTAATAGCCTCAGCTTTTGGCGTGCCTCCGGGTTCTCTAGTTGTTGTCGCTGAGATGCCAATATTAGTAAGGTTTTTCATAAGCATTTTGGCTTGTGTAGATTTACCAACCCCCTCGCCGCCTTCAAATGTTATAAAATGCGCTTTTGGTATATTATTATTAGCGATATTATCTTTGGTAAGTTTTTTCATATTGTGCTTTTAGAAGATAGTTGAAGCTAAAGCTAGCTAAGATTTTACCCTACATCCAGCCAAGAGCTAGCTCTTTTAATGCATCTGTTGCCTGACGCACTAGGTTGCCTCTTGCCACTGATTGCTCGGCAAATAATGGGGTGGTTTGAATTATTTGTTTATTACAAGAAACTTGCAATTTTGCGATTTCATCACCTGCCTCAACTGGCGGCAAAATAGGAGAAGAATAAATTATTTTTGCACTTAAGCATTTTCTAGAGCCTTTTGGTAAATATAGGTTAATTGCACCCTCGCCAACTAGCTCAACATGAGAAATTTCGCCTCCATAGATTGGAACTTTATTAACAATCTCACCACTATCGAAAGCTAATAGGTTTTCAAAGCTACGAGTGCCCCAACTAACTAACTTACGAGCCTCTTCTGAGCGTTGTTTCATAGTTTCCATGCCATGCAAAACAGCGATTATCCTACGTCCACCTTGTGCTGAGGAAACTACTTCACCATAGCCAGATGATTCGGTGAAACCAGTTTTAAGACCATCAACACCTATTCCCATCTTTAATAATGTATTTCGATTTGACTGCTTGATTTTGTTCCATTCAAAACTAGGTTCAGAAAAAATTGCATAATATTGGGGGAATTCTCTAATTATATAGCGTGCCAAATTAGCTAAATCACGAGCAGTGACATACATATTTTCATCTGGCAGACCTGTCGCATTAGTAAAATTTGAGTTTTTTAGGCCAATTTCTTGCGCCATTTCATTCATCATAAGGGCAAATGTTTCTTCAGTGCCGCCAATGCCTTCTGCTAGCGCAATGGAGGCATCATTACCTGATTGAATGATTACTGATTTCAATAGGTTTTCTACAGAGATTTTTGAGTTAAGCTTGGCAAACATGGTTGATCCACCAGAGCTAGCACCGCCCTCACGCCAAGCATATTCAGAAATAAAGAATTCATCATCCATTGAGAGAGAACCGTTTTTTAACATTCTAAATGTTAAAGCAATGGTCATCATCTTAGCCATGCTGGCAGGTTCCATTCGTGCATCAGCCTGTTTTTGAAATAACACAGTTCCTGATTGATAGTCCATTAATAAGGCAAATGGGGCACGAGTTTCAAATTGTAATTGCGCAAGAGCTGGCAAGCTCATGCCGATAATAGCCCAAAAGGTAAATAATATTTTTAGCCATTTACTCATATATATAAACTTTTACCGTTAAATTGCCCAACTTATATTAGAAATATTAGTTATAAAGGATAATATCTCTAAGTCCAAGCCTGTTAGCTAAGTCTATAACGTCTTTGCGTGTAACACCTGATTTTAGTTGTGTAAGGGTTAATTGGATTGCGGGCGCACCCTGCAAACTCACTTGAGCTTCATTAACTGCACCTAAAAGAGCAAAGGCCGTTGCAACCTTATTTGAATTTTGTTTGTTGGCGAATGTGCCAAGCTCCAAATTAATCTTAAGTGCTTGTTGATCATTAGCATTTTGCCATTGCTTTAGGTCTTGCGATCTTGTTGCCATAGCGTTTGCCGCCGCAAAAGCATTATTAATTAGCAAATTAGATTGCTTGTTATCAAGCTGACTTGCTGCATAAAATAATGCGCCTAAAGATGCAGGTGCGGACGAAGATGAAGAAAAAGACGAGTTAGCAATGAAGAAACCTTGACTGGTTTGTGTGTAATTACTGCTCTGCTGTCCTTGCATAGTGGCTAGGTTTTGTCTTAGGGGCGCTGGTCTATTTGCTACAATAGGGGTTTTAACGATAGGGGCAGAGGCAAGCCTAACATCATTCCCTCTATTTCCTCTTTCGAGCCTACTTGGCTTATTTAAGCTAGCCATTAACACACGAGTATCATCACCCTCTAGAGGGGCTTTGCCTACATATTTAACTCTAACTCTAGCCGTTCCCTTATTAATAACTCCAAGTATATCAGCCACTCGCTTTGATAGGTCAATTATTCTTGAGCTAGAAAATGGTCCTCTATCATTCACTCGAACAATTATCGAACGGTTATTCGATAGGTTTGTAACTCTTACATAAGAAGGCAGTGGCAGGGTTGGGTGGGCAGCGCTTATCGCATATTGATCAAATATTTCGCCATTCGCAGTTTTGCGACCATGAAAGTTTGGGCCATACCACGAAGCAATGCCAGTCCTATCATAATTTGGATCAATTTTTGGAGTGTACCATTTGCCAGCAATTTTATAAGGTTTGCCAACTTGCGAGCGCCCTCCCCCTTTGGGGATATTGGACGAAGTTGTAACTCGTTTTGAAGCTGTAACGCCATATTCAGCGGATGAAAACTTGGTAGTGGTATTAATATCTGATCTTTTACCAAAAATATTATCATTCACACATGCAGATATAATCGGTGTTAGCAATAATAATGCTACAATATTTCGTGCTGATATGAATGATTTTTTTGTAAAAAACATGTGCCCACTAACCTAATAATTTCATTTCCATGCGGATAGTAACAAAATATGGCTGAAGTTTGTATATTGTTGTTAGTTGTAGTTAAGCGTTACTTAACATGATTTTGAGCATTATCCTATTAATATTGTATAGAAGGCTCTTCAAAAGTATAGTGATATTTATTTTGGAGATAGTTTAGCAGGTATTGCCCTTAATAGTAGCACAATATTGTTGATATTTTGCTACTATTAAGGGCAATAGATGTAAATTAGCTCCCTAAAGAAATGTTGCTATGCTTTTGAAGAGGCTTCTATAGTTAGTATTTTAGCTAGTTGCACAAACATATTTCATCATATAAGGATTTCTTTATATGACTAAAATTTAATCAATTCGTTGAGGAATAATATGTCTATTGATAAAATCAAATATTCAAGCCGAATTGAATTGCTAAGTGAAATAATGCAAAAGCGTATTATCATTATGGACGGCGCTATGGGCACAATGTTGCAAGCCTATAAGTTTGATGAGAAAGATTTTCGTGCAGATAGATTTGTTGATTTCCCTCACCTATTACAAGGCAATAACGATATTCTAAATATCACTCAAGCAGATGCGGTGCGTGAAGTCCATCTTACCTATTATCGATCTGGCGCTGATATTGTGGAAACTAACACTTTCGGTGGCACATCGATTGCTCAGGCTGATTATGGGCTTGAGCAATATGTTAGCGAAATAAATGAGAAAGGTGCGCTATTGGCAAGGGAAGCTGCTAATTTAGCCGAGCAAGAAGATAACAAACCTCGTTTTGTTGCTGGCGCATTAGGCCCAACCAATCGCACCGCTTCTATCTCGCCTGATGTAAATGATCCCGGATTTCGTGCTGTTAATTTTGATGATTTAAGAATTGCCTATGGTGAGCAGGTTCGAGCCTTGATTAAGGGTGGCATTGATTTATTGCTCATAGAAACCATTTTTGACACACTTAATGCAAAAGCGGCAGCTTTTGCTATTGATGAAATATGCCAAGAGCTTGATATAATCATGCCAGTTATGATTTCTGGCACCATTAGCGATAAATCTGGGCGTGTTTTATCGGGGCAAACCGCTGTTGCATTTTGGAATTCGCTCTCGCATGTCAAACCATTTTCTTTTGGGCTAAATTGCGGACTAGGAGCAACTGAAATGCGCCCTTACGTTAGCGAGTTGGCAAAAATTGTTGATGCACCATTATGCGTTTATCCAAATGCTGGTCTGCCAAATGAATTTGGCGAATACGACCAAGAGCCAGCAATGACTGGGGAATTATTGGGCGAATTTGCCGATGCTGGTTTGATAAATATTGTTGGCGGCTGTTGCGGTACAACACCAGATCATATTCGTGCCATTGCTAGTGCAGTAAAAGACAAAAAACCTCGCACTCCCCCAACTTATGAAAAGGCAGTATGATTTTGCAAAGATTATTACGACTTTCAGGGCTTGAGCCTTTTACCCTTAGCAAAGAAATTAAATTCGTAAATGTTGGTGAGCGCACAAACGTTACTGGCTCGGCTCGGTTTCGCAAACTTATAAGCGAAGGTGATTATGAAGCTGCGCTAGATGTTGCACGCAATCAAGTTGAAGCTGGAGCACAAATTATTGACATCAATATGGACGAAGGTCTGCTTGATTCAAAAGCTGCAATGATTAAATATCTAAATCTTGTTGCCGCTGAGCCTGACATTGCTCGTGTTCCTATTATGATTGATAGTTCAAAATGGGAAGTGATTGAGGCAGGTCTTAAATGCGTGCAGGGAAAATCAATCGTCAATTCTATTTCGCTTAAAGAGGGCAAGGAAGCTTTTATTGAGCAAGCCAAACTGGTACATCGCTATGGTGCGGCTGTTGTTGTAATGGCGTTTGATGAAAAGGGACAGGCGGACAGTTTTGAGCGCAAAATTGAAATATGTAAAAACGCCTATGATATTTTAACAAAAGAAGTTGGTTTTCCGCCCGAAGATATTATTTTTGATCCAAATGTTTTTGCAGTTGGCACGGGAATTGAAGAACATAATAATTATGGCGTTGATTTCATTGAAGCCACTCGTTGGATAAGGCAGAACCTGCCGTTCTGCCATGTATCTGGCGGTGTTTCTAATCTTTCATTTTCTTTTCGTGGTAATAATTTGGTGCGTGAAGCCATGCATTCGGTGTTTCTTTTTCATGCTATTAAAGCTGGCATGGATATGGGTATTGTTAATGCGGCTCAGCTCATAGTCTATGAAAATATCGATAAAGAATTGCGTGATTTATGCGAAGATTTGGTGCTAAATCGTCGAGCTGATGCTACCGATAGATTACTTGAAGCAGCAGCTCGTTTTAAGGGTGGTGCAAAGCAACAAGATAGAAACAATCTAGAATGGCGTAAGCTCGACGTTACAAAACGAATCGAGCATGCTTTGGTAAATGGCATTACCGAATTTATTGAAGCAGATGCCGAAGAAGCTCGCCAACAATCAGAAAAATCTCTTCACGTAATTGAAGGCCCGCTAATGTCTGGCATGAATGTGGTTGGCGACCTATTTGGTGATGGGAAAATGTTTTTACCGCAAGTGGTCAAGTCCGCTCGGGTAATGAAGCAAGCAGTTGCCTATCTTATGCCCTTTATGGACGCAGAAAAACTGGCGGCAGGTGAAGATTATGCAACCGATGCTGGCACAATTATTATGGCTACCGTTAAAGGCGATGTGCATGATATTGGCAAGAATATTGTTGGTGTGGTGTTACAATGTAATAATTATAAGGTAATTGATATTGGCGTTATGGTGCCAACTGCTGATATATTAAAGGCGGCAAAGGAGCATAATGCTGATATTGTAGGTTTGAGTGGGCTAATTACCCCCTCGCTTGATGAAATGGTCACTGTAGCAGATGAGTTTGAGCGGGCTGGCTTTACAATCCCATTATTAATTGGCGGCGCAACAACATCTGATGTACATAGTGCGGTGAAAATTCACCCCAAATATTCTAAAGGGCAAGTAGTGCATGTTGATGATGCTTCTCGTGCGGTTGGGGTGGTTTCAAAATTGCTCTCCAAAGAGCAAAAATCAGGTTATATTGCATCTATTCGTGAAGATTATGCAAGGATTGCCAAAAAACACGAAGAAAAACAGGCTCGCAAAAGCCGTATTTCACTCAATGAAGCAAGAGAAAATGCGCTTAGGCTTGATTGGAATAATCACACCCCCGTTGCTCCATCTTTTTTAGGCACAAAGGTCTTTGAAACATGGGATTTAGCGGATTTAGCAAGAACGATAGATTGGACACCGTTCTTTCAAACTTGGGAAATGAAGGGGCGCTATCCGCAAATTTTGCAGGACGAAAAACAGGGCGAAGCGGCTCGTTCATTATTTGCTGACGCACAAAAAATGCTCAAGCAAATTATTGATGAGAAATGGTTTAAGCCAAAAGCGGTGATTGGTTTTTGGCAAGCGAACTCAAAGCAAGATGATATTTTACTCTATGAAAATGATGACGATAAAGAGCTTGCGACCTTTCATGGATTGCGCCAGCAAATAAAAAAACGTGCAGGCAAGGTAAATACTTGTATTTCTGATTTTATAGCACCTATTGAAAGCGCTAAAAAAGATTACATTGGTGCATTTGTTGTAACTGCTGGGGAGCAAGAAGAAGAAATAGCGAAAAAATTTGAACAAAATAATGATGATTTTAGCGCAATCCTAGTCAAAGCGCTTGCCGATAGGTTTGCTGAAAGTTTTGCCGAGCGTATGCACCAAAAAGTACGAAAAGAATTTTGGGGCTATGCAAAGGATGAGAATATTGCAGACGAGGAATTATTATTAGAAAATTATCAAGGCATTCGACCAGCTCCCGGATATCCTAGCCAGCCTGATCATACAGAAAAAGCAACGCTGTTTAAGTTGCTTGATGCAAAAAAATCTATTGGCGTTGAGCTAACTGATAGTTTTGCCATGTGGCCGGGTTCATCTGTTTCAGGAATATATTTTGCACACCCAGAGGCGCATTATTTTGGGGTTGCTAAAATTGAAAAAGATCAAGTGATAAATTATGCTAAGCGTAAAGGCATGAATGTAACAGAGGTTGAGCGTTGGCTTGCTCCGATTTTGAATTATGATGTTGAGTAGGTGCGAACAGTAATCCAACCATTCTTTCCTTCTCCCCTTGCGGGAGAAGGTGTCGCAAAGCGACGGATGAGGGGA
>JAMONS010000082.1 GCA_027065555.1 Hyphomicrobiales bacterium
TGCCTTATGCTTGGGCTGGAGATAAATTCGCCACCATTGATCCAACTGCTTTAAGTGCCGCACCAGAAATGGCAGCAGGGCTAACATCTGGTGTTTCAGAATTAGTGCGTAATAATTCTGAGGGTGGCGAGTGGTGGCTAAAGTCTTTTGGCTCATATTCCGAATATGGCGCAACTGGTATTTATAATGATTATTATAATTTTGGCGGCGGCATTGTTGGCGGCGCTTCGGCGCAAATCAGCGCTGATTTTTATGCAGGGGCAATGTTAGGATATGGCATTAGTAATTTAAGTGTGAATTCTAAATGGGAAACTTCACAAATTATAAATTCAAAAGGCGTGCTTGGTGGTATCTATGCTAAAAGCCAGTTTGATAATTTCTTCGCTGATGTTTCTCTATTCGTAGGTCTGATGGACAATGATAGCTCACGCTTAGTCAATGATAATACTGAATTTATGGGGATTGATCACGCCACAGCAACTTATAATAGCTGGTTCTTAGCGCCAGAACTTCGCATTGGGGTTGATATTAAAGGTGATAGCGAATGGACAATTACTCCAAGCGCAATGGTTCGCTATACCCATCAAGCAATTGATGGTTACACAGAAACAGGATCAAACGCTAATGCCACAATGGCAGTGCGTAACGTGCAAATGATTGAGGGCAATATTGAGTTAGCAACAAGCACTAATCTTGAAGGAAATGGCAAGCTAACATTAGCAGGCGGAATTGATTATCGCCAAGCAATTGGTGGATCGCAAGCTGTAACTCTGCTTGGTCAGAACCTAGTCATTCCGCTAAATAATGCGACGCAATATGTTGCCTATGCCAGCGCCAATGCTTCTTTTGACATAGGCAATAATATGAATTTTGACATCAACTCAAAGGCTGCCTTTGGCACAAATGGCTATAAATTTATCTCTGGAACTGTGGGTATTAGTGGAAAATTTTAAGATTCTTCGCTACCGATCAGAATGACACTCAATGTCATCAACTCAGTTACTATAATATACATTATCCCTAATTTTAGCATTAGCAATTACGATTATTTTTCTTGCTATTGCTGTTATAGCCACGATTGGTTTTTTGCCGTTTTTGATTAGTTTTGATAATGCTCCTTTAGTTTTGGATCATGTTTGGAAGCGGTTAGTACCGCCATGAACATGATGCGTCTTATTTGAGGTCTTCCCCCTTTTATGAAGCGATAACTGGACTTTGATCCGCTCTCATCGGCTTTAATTAGATTATCAATGTTTTTTTCAAGCATTTTTATTTGGCTTTGCAAAACAGTTAACATTTTTTTGCAGGTTTCAACAATCACCTTATCTGCGGTTGGCGCTTGTAGCCTATTTTTCTCTGCTGTTTGCATTTTGATTAAATCATGGCGGCGCTCAACCAATGCCTTAAGAGCCAATATTGCCTCGCGCCGACGGGCTGGTTAATGTTTGCTATGTGGTTGATAGAGCTGCAAATTTTCTTTACGCTCTTTGCCATACATTGCCAACATCACAGCATCAATACGATCTATTTTACTTAACTGACCGCAAGCACGAATGAATGATTTAACCCTATAAGGATGAACACGATGCACATTGATGGAGTTAGCAAGGAATAAATTACAAGCTATTTTCTCATATCCCCCAGCCATATCAATAATTACAAAGGCTTTTTCCAGTTGCTTTTTATGTCATGCAAAAACTGCTTAATAGCAGCTGCTTTATTTTCTATCTGCCAAAACTTATTATTCTCTAAGTAGTGAATATCCAGATTTTGTTTTCCTACATCAATTCCAAAATGCAGGTTGTGATTGTTAGGTTTATTGTTCATAATATTTGTGTCCTTTAGTTTTTAATTGCCTACGGGCGTAAAAGCTGACTTTATTATCTTTTTTGCAAACTCATCAAACGAGGGCAAAATAGGGTGCAGGATTAAGATGACAACAGGTGTAAAAACCTTATGTTGAGACAATCGCTGCACCCAAGCACGTGAGGTAATTGCAAATGCCTCATGTGCAAATAATATTATAACACAAATCAAACAGACAATATTGAGCGCAAGCCGAAACATCTTTAATTGTAAAGACCTTTCGACTTCGCTCAAGGTGACAAAAGCAAAGGCTTTTATTCTGAATGTCTTTCATCTATAATTACAAAAGCCTATTAAGACATTCTTTGCGCCCAATTAACGGCAATAGGTATTTGAGTTCTGGGCCATGTTCAAGCCCCGTAAGCGCTAAACGAAGAGGCATAAATAAGCTCTTGCCCTTTCTATCGCTTAGGTTTTTAAGGCTTGATGTCCATTGCCCCCAACTAGTTTCATCATAAGGCTCGTCAGGCAGGTTTTTTGCTGCTAGAGCAATAAACTCTTTATCATCAGGAGCAATAATTGGCTCAATGGGTCCTGTAACAAGTTTTGCTAAATCTTTAATATCAGAAAACTTATGCAAATTCTCTCGCAGTGCCAACCAAAGAGCCTCACCCTCTATTCCAAATTGCTCAAGGCGAGGTTTTGCATTCTCATAAGACATATTATGTAAAATTCTGGCGTTTAAACTATCAAGTTCGCTTTCGTCATAGCGTGCTGGCCCTCTTGAAATAATTGAAAAATCAAACTTTGCTGCTAACTCATCTAAATCTTTAAGCGGCTCTATTGCAACAGAAGTTCCAGTTAATGTCGCCATTGTGGCAACGGCTATTGCCTCATATCCCTCATCTCTTAATGAAGACAAAGAGAGCGAGCCAAGCCTTTTTGATAGCCCCTTGCCCTCAACATCAGTTAGTAAATTATGATGTGCAAAAATTGGTGCTTTTGCGCCCAGCGCTTCAAAAATTTCAACTTGCACGCCAGAATTACTGACGTGGTCTTCACCACGAATAACATGGCTAATTTCAAGATCAATATCATCAACCACTGAGGGTAGCGTATAAAGATATGAGCCATCACCACGAATGAGAACCGGATCTGACATTGATGCCGTATTGACCACTTGCTCGCCCCGAATTAAATCATCAAAAACTACAGGCTTAGCATCTAGCTTATAACGCCAATGGGGTTTACGTCCCTCGCCCTCGTATTTTTTTATATCATCTTGGCTAAGTTCAAGCGCTGCCCTGTTATAAATTGGAGGTCTCCCCATAGCTCTAGCACGAGAGCGGGCTCTATCTAATTCATCACCCGTTTCATAACATGGATAAAGCTTACCCATTTCTATTAGCTTGTCCCTTGCTTCATCATATTTTGCAAATCTATCTGATTGGCGCACTATTAAATCTGGCTCAATACCAAGCCAAGCCAAATCTTGTTTTATCGCCATAGCATATTCATCTTTTGAGCGTTCTTTATCGGTATCATCAAAACGCAAAATAAATTGCCCATCATTTTTTTTGGCAAACATATAATTAAGCAAAGCAGGTCTGGCATTTCCTAGATGGATTAGCCCTGTTGGAGATGGGGCGAAACGGACTTTAATCATTATTTTTGCTTTCATCACGATAGCCATTTGTTATGGGATATTTGCGCCCACGCCCAAAGGCTTTTACTGTTAATTTTACACCCGGTGCTGATTGATTGCGTTTATATTCGGCTAAATATATCATTTTTTCAATTCTTTTGACCAGCTCTGGCTCATAACCTAAAGCTACGATTTGAGCAATAGACATTTCTTGTTCAACCAGTGCTTCTAATATCGCATCAAGAATTTCGTAAGGGGGCAAACTGTCTTGATCTAATTGCCCTTCAGCTAATTCTGCACTTGGCGCTCTATTGATTATTGAGGTTGGGATTATTTCACCATTTTTGCCCAAAACATCATCGGGCATATTTTCATTACGCCAATTTGCAAAATGATAGACTTGTTGCTTGGTCATATCTTTTATTGGGTTAAAGCCACCATTCATATCACCGTAAATTGTAGCATAACCCACCGCCATTTCAGATTTATTGCCAGTTGTTAAAAGCATTGTGCCCAATTTATTAGAAATCGCCATCAAAATTGTGCCACGCATTCTTGATTGGATATTTTCTTCTGTTACGTCTTTTTTTAGACCTTCAAAAATAGAGTTTAACTCGTCTAATGCCGCTTCAACAGGGTTTGAGATTGGTATCACATCATAGCGCACACCAAGATTTTTAGCGCAAATCTTTGCATCTTTTAGGCTTTCGCTTGAGGTGTATTTATAAGGCATCATAACGCAATGCACGTTCTTTGCCCCTAACGCATCAACGGCGATAGCAGCAACAAGCGCTGAATCTATGCCGCCAGAAAGCCCTAACACAACTTGCTTAAAACCATTTTTTTGCAAATAATCACGCAAGCCTAAAACACAAGCTCGCCAAGGCGCTTCATCTATTGAAACTAGCGCAATATTGCGACCTTTTTCAAAATGCCAACCATCTTTTTCTTTTTGCCAATCGGTTATAATAAAATCTTCTTTGAAAGATTCTCCCTCAAAGGCCAATTTTCCACGAGCGTTATAGCCAAAAGATGCACCATCAAATACCAACTCGTCTTGCCCGCCAACTTGGTTGAGATAAAGCATAGGAACGCCTGTTTCATTCACTCTAGAGCGTACTAATTTACGGCGTAAATAATGTTTGTTTTTCCAGTATGGTGAGCCATTGGGGCAAAGAAATAATTCAGCTCCTTGCTTTGCTAGATGCTTACAAACCGGTTCATGCCAAATATCCTCGCAAATTGGCAATCCAATTTTTACGCCCTTTATTTCTACAATATCAGGTAATTGCCCTGCCTCAAAATAGCGCTTTTCATAAAATACATCTTCATTGGGCAATTCATATTTATAGCGGACTGCTTTTATTTCACCATTTTGCGCATAAATAATAGAATTATATAATTTATCGCTCTCCTGCCAAACTGAAGGTAAAAGAAGCGCAAATTCCATATTCTTAGTTTGCTTGACGAGTTCATGAGCCGCCGCAATAGCATCTTTAATAAACTGCGGCTTGAATAATAGATCTTCAGGGAAATAGCCTGTCAGGAAAAGTTCTGGAAACATCAAAATATCGACATTTTGTGCTTTGGCTTTAGCAATAGCTTGTTGAGCCAAAACTAAGTTGGCCTTTATTGCCCCAACTGTTGGGTTGAGCTGTGCTAATGCTATTCTAAGATGATTTGTCACAAAAAAATCCAGCTAAAAAAGTTAGACAAGTCTTATCGTGCCTAATTTTATACGGCAAGTGTGGATTTTAGAATTAATGCAGTTAAAACTTACCAGTCAACTCAAGCAATGCACCATAGCGCAAAAATTCAAGTCCAGAGATAGTGCTAGTGTAAAGCTGTTCGTTTGCTGGACTACCAACTTCTCTTGCAGCATATTCCATTGAAGCATCGTTGCCAGTTAAATAATGCACTCTGCCACCAATTCTAATAGTTAGATCATCGGTTACATTAAAGCCCAACATTGCCTCAGCACTTGCACCATATAAAGAGCCAGCTAAAGTCCCAACTGAACCTTGCTCATAAATAGTTCCTCCATCAACAAAGTTTGGCAGTGCAAAAGCACCATAAGCTCCGCTTACTGATGCGTAGGGAATGACTGCAGCTTGCAAGCTTAAATCAATTTTATCACCAAGGTCGGCATTTAGAGCTGCGCCTAATCGCAATTCATGAATTTCAAGAGCATTTGTTTCACTGTCTCCGCCACCAGCAGATGTTACAAAATTAACACGCCCCATATCTGGATTATCGGAATAATATTGATAGCCAACAAAACCGCCCATCTGGACATCAGCATTACCAAATGGAGTATAACCAAAATCTGCACCTACATAGGCAACTCGACCACCAGACATTGTTACATCTCCACCAGTTGCTGGTGTTGAATATGTGCCATCAATCAGCGCTGAATAACCACCCCATGCTTTAAGATAGGTAGATGTTGAATTATCATCTATTCGGCCATAAAGCTCTAAAATTTGACTTTTATCTTCAGAAGCATAATTGCCGCCATTGACTGTCATTTTTGAGCTGCCAATAGAATAATAATAGCGTGCACCAAACTCAAAATCTAGCGGATCACCATTATCGCTCATATCCCAGTCTGATGGATAGGTTCCACGTAAATCTCCAAAATCATCGGATTTTACAATTTCTGCAGATAAAGCAGGAGTGGCGATAAAAAAGGCTAAAACACTAATATTAGCAACTAAACGTGACATAACAACCTCAAAAAAATAGGCTCTAAAAGAGCATTTGAAGCCTATTTATGACTTGGTATGGTTAATGTTATGCTAAAAACCCTTGTGTTTTTAAGTTTTATTTTGTGCTCGACATTTCTTTAGCAATTAAAAATGCCAATTCTAGCGATTGCGAAGCGTTTAATCTTGGGTCGCAATGAGTATGATAGCGGTTTGAGAGATCATCTTCTGTAACCGCTGAAACACCGCCAACACATTCGGTAACGTCTGCACCAGTCATTTCAATATGCACACCACCTGCATAAGTGCCCATATCTTTGTGAATTCTAAAAAATGATTTCACTTCGTCCATAATTTGATTAAATGGTCTTGTTTTATATCCTGTTGAGGCTTTAATCGTATTGCCGTGCATTGGATCGGAGCACCAAACAACTTTTTGCCCCTCTCTTTTTACTATATCAATTAAACTTGGCAAATGTTGCTCAATCTTATCTGAGCCATATCTAGCAATTAGCGTGATGCGCCCCGCTTCATTTTCAGGGTTTAATTTATCAAGTAATTTCAGCAAATCTTCTTCGCTAAGGCTTGGCCCACATTTAATGCCGATGGGGTTTTTTATGCCTGAAAAATATTCAACATGCGCACCATCGGGCTGGCGTGTTCTATCACCAATCCACATCATGTGCCCAGAAGTTGAATAATATTCATCTGAAATTGAATCTTTACGGGTCAGCGCTTCTTCATAACCAAGCAATAGAGCTTCATGGCTAGTGTAAAATTTGGTTTCTCTTAATTGCTGCGTATTTTCTGTTGTGATGCCCATCGCTTTCATAAATGAAATAGCATCTTCAATTTTTTCAACCACTTCTTTATAAGAAGCATAGGCCTCGCTATCTTTGAGGAAATCAGTTGTCCATTCTTGCGCTCTTTCAAGCGATGCATAGCCACCCGATGCAAAGGCTCTTAAGAGATTTAATGTTGCCGCTGATTGACGATATGCCATGAGCATACGATTTGGATCTGGCACACGAGAACTCTCATCAAATTCAATCGCATTAATAATATCCCCACGATATGATGGCAATTCTACTCCATCAATAGTTTCAAAATCGGCTGAGCGTGGTTTTGCAAATTGCCCTGCAACTCGCCCAACTTTAACAATCGGTTTTGATGAGCCATGCGTAAGCACTAATGACATTTGCAAGAACGCACGAAAGAAATCACGGATATGATCTGCGCCATGTTCTGCAAAACTCTCAGCGCAATCGCCTCCCTGCAATAAAAAAGCATTGCCATTAGCAACTTCAGCCAAACTGGCCTTAAGCTCTCGTGCTTCGCCAGCAAAAACTAATGGCGGAAAAGACGCTAAACGTGCCTCTGCTTTTTCTAAGGCTTTAATATCAGGATATTGCGGAACTTGAATTACAGGTTTGTTGCGCCAGCTATTTGGGGTCCAATTACTCATATTTTTACTCACTAAAAAATGTCCTTTTAGCTTTATAGGAGATAAAAACCTACTATTGCAAGAAGAATTGATTTAGAATATGCTTTTTCATAACGAATCACAGAAAATAGGTGTTTCATGGATCATTCGCACGAACCAGATGCAATTAGAGCTAGGCTTGCTGAAGGGCCAAAAGTTAATTATCTTCGAGATTGGATTTATGGCGGTATTGATGGCGCTATAACTACTTTTGCTATAGTCGCTGGCGTAGTTGGTGCTAATCTTTCGGTTGGTGTAATTTTAGTTCTTGGTTTAGCCAATTTAGTAGCTGATGGTTTTTCTATGGCTGCATCAAATTATTCTGGTACAAAATCTGAACATGATGATTATGAGAGAATAAAAGCGATTGAATTGCGTCATATTCGTAATTATCCCGAAGGGGAAGTTGAGGAAATTCGACAAATTTATGCACGTAAAGGGTTTGAGGGCAAAGAGCTTGAGGCAATGGTTAAGTTAATTACTGCAAAAGAAGATGTTTGGCTTGATACTATGCTCAAGGAAGAACATTCTATTTCACCAATTCAGCGCTCACCTATGCGTGCAGCAATAGCTACCTTTATTGCTTTTTCGATTTGCGGTGCTGTGCCGCTTATTCCGTTTTTATTGGGCATGAACGCTAGTGCTATTGTTGCTTCAATTATGACTGGGATGGTGTTTTTAGCGATTGGGGCGGCTAAATCTTTATGGTCACTGCAAAGGTGGTGGTCGAGCGCACTTGAGACGTTTTTTATTGGCATGTTTGCCGCTGGACTGGCCTATGGTATAGGGGTAGGACTAAGAGCCTTAGTGCAGGTTTAATGTTAGCTAACATCAGAATATATTTCTAAACGATTTCTTTTCTTATGAACGGCGGCCATAGCGTCCATTGTACGAGATTTT
>JAMONS010000083.1 GCA_027065555.1 Hyphomicrobiales bacterium
GATAATTCTTGGCGGTGGTGCTGTTGCGCTTGTTGGAGGTTTGGGTGTTGCTGGATATCCGCTTTTTAGACAGATGTTTCCACCAGAGGCAGAGGTTGGCTTTGAATTAAACGAAGAAGAATTGGCTAATGCTATGGCCTTTCTCGCTGCTAACCCAGCAATAGATAGCCATGCTCATCCGGGTCGCACATTTACAAAAGATGCGCAAAATCTACCTTGGAAATTGCGCCTTTATGCGGCGCTTGGCACATTTGAAGAGCGAGCGATTGCTGATATGGTAGCAGGCGGCATGGCGGCGGCGAGTTTTTCTGCTGTTGCAGATTTTCCAGTGCTCAATGTAGTTGATGGATATCTTGCTTCGGTGCGGCCTTTTGATGAGGGTGAGGCATGGGCATTTTATCAGGCGCAAATTAAAAACCTGCAAGCGCTGGTTGATCAAAATCTTGTCTATAAGGTGTTAGAGCCAGACGATATTGCAAAGGCGCAAGCTGCTGGAAAACCGGGAGCTATATTTTCGGTGGAGGGGGCAGATTTTCTGGGAGGAGATTTAGGCCGTGTAAATATTGCTCACGATGATGGGGTTCGCATTGTCACTTTAATTCATTTTGTAAAGGGCGGAGTAATTGGCGATACTATGACTGCTGAGCCAGTACATAATGGTTTGAGCGGTTTTGGGCGGGAGGCATTTTTAGAAATGCAAAAAGCAGGTATTATGGTGGACCTCTCGCACGCAACAGAAAAAGCAGCTTTTGATGCTCTTAAATTAGCAAAACAACCAGTTGTTGCAACTCATACACATATTGCTTCTTCAGAATTATCTCACCCAAGGTTTATTTCAAAACAGCTTGCACAAGCGATTGTTGAGAGTGGCGGCTTTATTTCGGCTTGGCCTGCGGGCATTGGCATGGATTCTATGGCGCAATACCTTGATAGGACTGAAGAATTGATTGATATTTTGGGTGAGGATCATGTGGCGTTGGGAACAGATATGGACGCGAATTATAAACCAGTTTGGGAAAATTATCGAAAGACACCGCTAGTGGTTGGGGGGTTGCTTAAGCGAAATATGGATAAAGCAGTGATTGCTAAAATAATTGGAGGCAATTTTATGCGGGTATTTGGCGAAATGCAAAATGATATTTAAAAAAAAGGGAATGATTATGAAGAAACTTATTTTAGGGGCAATATTTAGCCTAATGTTAATGATGAGTGCGGCAATGGCATAGACGGTTGATGATGGCATTGCTGCTTATAATGCTGGTGATTATACTAAGGTGATAGAAATTTGGCAGCCTTTGGCACAAAAATGGGGGGGTTACCTTTATAACATAGGTGATAATAATCTTGCTAATTGCGAAAATACTTTAAACCATAGCGGTCTGTTTTTTAAGTCATCTTTTGTTGTTATTTTTGCATTGCTAAAATCTTTTATTAGCATTTCCTCTACATTAGAAATGAAATTCTTATCGGTAAACCAAAGAGTTACCTCAAAGTTGATAGAAAAAGAGCGATTGTCAAAATTAACAGTGCCAATGCCTGCAATTTCATTATCAACTAAAATTATCTTTTGATGCAAAAAGCCTTTTTGATAACGATAAATTTGCACACCATGATTATTCATCTTGTCGGCATGGGCATAACTCGCCAGCCAAACCAAGAGGTGGTCTGCCTTTTTTGGCAATAATATCCGAATATCAACCCCACGCATAGCAGCGGCATAAAGAGCGGTTTGTATATCAATTCCGGGTACAAAATATGGGCTAACAATCCATAGTTTGTTTCTTGCTCGCCCTATCATTTCAGTAAAAGCAATAGCGCAATCCTCAAGACTATCCGCAGGGCCAGTTGGCATGACAAGTACTGCCTCATTGCCTCTTTGCTTATTGTGCTCAAGTGGATTTAACAGGATTTTTTCACCAGTTGCCCATTCCCAATCCTCACGAAAAACCAAAGCACAAGAAAGTGCCGCAGGGCCTCTCACTTGAACTTGCGTATCACGCCATGCACCAAAAATTGGGCTTTTACCCATATATTCATCACCAATATTAAAACCGCCAACCCATGCCTCACAACCATCAATCACCACTATTTTACGATGATTGCGATAATTAATTCGCATTGGGCCATAAAGGCGCAAAAACTTATGACGTTGATTAAAAGCAGTAATTTGCACCCCTGCATCTCTTAATCGCTTAATATATTTTTTTGAAAGCCTGCTTGAGCCAATATCATCATATATCACCCTAACGATAATCCCTGCCGTTGCTCGCTCAATCAAACAATCAGCAAGCCGTTTGCCTAAATTATCGTCCCGAATTATATAAAATTGCACCAGAACAAATATCTTTGCCTTAGAAATGCTCTCAAACAGTGTGTTAAATGTTTCATTTGCATCAGTAAAAATTTTAGCTTCATTGCCGCCCAAAAAGGGCATTTGCGAAACATGAGTTAAAACAGGCCATTTTTCACTAGCAATTTCATCAGCAATGCCAAGTTCTTTTAGTCTATTAGCCCTGTTTTGCCGCCCACTAAAAGTTTGCAATGCCGCATAATCATCAAATAATTTCCAACCAAAAGCCAGATAGATTAAAGCCATAGGGAAGGGGAGAATAGCTAATGAAAGCAACCAAGCGATTGAGCCTTGTGCGGTGCGTGAATACATCAACTCACGCACAGCACAAACGCCAGCAAGAATATAAAAGAAAAATAAAAATCCCGCTATGATACGAGAATTATCATAAAAATTAATAAGAGTTTCGCCCAAATCACTAACGCCTCCTGATATAAGACGCATACTAGCTTAATGTCTCAATTAAAGCCAGTTCGGAATTGGTAAGCCTTTTGAAGCTAGAAACTCTTTGTTATATAATTTACTTTGATAGCGGCTACCATAATCGCAAAGCATGGTAACTATGGTGTTGCCTTTGCCTAAATCTTTAGCCATTTTAACCGCACCAGAAATATTAATAGCGCTGGAGCTTCCAAGACACATGCCTTCATGCTCAACTAAATCAAAAATATATGGCAGGGCCTCTTCATCAGAAATTTGATAGGGGAAATCAACTTCTAAACCTTCAAGGTTTTTTGTGATGCGCCCTTGTCCAATCCCCTCAGTAATTGAGTCGCCCTCTGCTTTAAGTTCGCCATTTTTATAATAATTATAAAGCGCTGCTCCATGAGGGTCTGCAAGACCAATTTTTATATTATTATTTTGCTCTTTTAGTGCTTGCGCAACGCCTGCTAAAGTTCCACCTGAGCCAACCGAGCAAATGAAGCCATCAATTTTACCACTTAAATCATTATAAATTTCAGGGCCAGTTGTTTCATAATGCGCTTTTTTATTAGCTACATTATCAAATTGATTAGCCCAAATAGCGCCATTAGGCAGAGTTTCATTTAACTGTTTTGCTAAACGTCCTGAATATCTCACGAAATTATCAGGGTCGGAATAGGGTTTTGCCTCAACCTCAATCAACTCCGCTCCCAACAAACGAATAGCGTCTTTTTTTTCTTGAGTTTGGGTTTTTGGAATAACAATCACGCTTTTATATCCCAAAGCATTAGCAACTATGCTTAGACCAATGCCAGTATTACCAGCCGTGCCTTCAACAATTGTCCCACCCTTTTTTAATGCACCGCTTTTTTCAGCCTCTAAAATAATATAAAGCGCCGCTCTATCTTTTACTGATTGCCCCGGATTAAGAAATTCAGCCTTACCCAATATTTCACAACCCGTAAGGTCAGAAACCCTATTAAGCCGAATAAGCGGAGTGTTTCCAATCGCTTCAATAATATTATTTAAATATGTCATTGTTAATCCAATTTAACCTATGCTTTATTATGCATATTATGTTTTTGATTCAAATTGCGCAACTTTTCTTCTAACTCTGAGAAGTCACTAAATTTTGCACTATGATAGACCTCATCTAGTGGGGCTTTAAGATAGCCCTCAGTGAACAAAACAAAAGGTACATTTGCATTTTGTGCAGTGCTTGCATCAATTTCGCTATCGCCAACAAAGATAGATTTCTTTGCCCCAAGCTCATTTATGCTGGCAAATAACATTTTAGGGTCAGGCTTGTTAGTTGGCAAACTATCACCACCAATGATTGAGCTAAAATAATTATCAATCTTTAGCTCTTTAATTATCAGCTTTGTAATTGCGTGCATCTTGTTGGTGCAAATGCCAAGTTTGAAACCCTGTTGATATAGGCTATCGAGCGTTTTTCTTACGTTGGGATAGAGAATAGTTTTTGCAATTGGGTTTTTTGAATATATCTCTATAAATTGCTCGCACAAATCTTGATGTGATTTAGTTGAAAATTCTATTTGCCTATGGCGCATTATTCTCTCAACTAATTTTGGAACACCATTACCAATAAAAGAGCGAATGGTGGCAATATCAATCGCTTCATATTCATTTTCTATCAGCAAAATATTTGCACTAAAGTGAATATCAGGCGCTGAATCAATCAAAGTACCATCAAGATCAAATATAATTGCGCTCATTTTGCCCTGACCTGCATATAATCGGAATAGTAAGAAAAATGGCTCCCCGGGTAAGACTCGAACTTACGACAAGTCGGTTAACAGCCGACTGCTCTACCAACTGAGCTACCGGGGAACATGTTGGTAATGGTATTTTCGAAAACCCATTTAGCTGGTTTCAAACTGTTTGCCAAGCCCTGAATTGATATCAAATGCACTAAATTTAACTAGTATGTTTTTCTCATTTGATTCAAGCAGAAAAACCTTCCAATTCATTGCTGTTTTTTAATTAAATTTATCTTTCAGAGCATTATAGGAGTGATATTTTCGCAACATTTGAGTAAAAACATGAAGAGATAAGATAATATCACCAATTCCAACACAATCTCATCTTAATCAAACCATGAAAAACTATTTTAACCTTGCGTCTTGATGTATGATCAATAAAACACACTATAGTTTATTGTAATTATTGATATTATCTTGAGGGAAAGAAAATGAGCAAAAATAAACACACATTTGATAAAAATAAATTACCATCAAGACATGTAACCGAAGGGGCGTCTCGTGCGCCGCATCGTTCATATTATTATGCAATGGGCTTAACTTCAGAGCAAATCCACCAGCCATTAGTTGGTGTTGCAACCTGTTGGAATGAAGCCGCACCATGTAACATTTCTCTTATGCGCCAAGCCCAAGCCGTTAAAAAAGGCGTTGCTTCTGCGCAAGGCACACCTCGTGAATTCACCACAATTACTGTTACCGATGGAATTGCTATGGGGCACGAGGGCATGAAATCGTCCTTGGTGTCTCGTGATGTTATTACTGATTCGGTTGAGTTGACCATGCGTGGTCATTGTTATGATGCTTTAGTTGGCTTAGCAGGTTGTGATAAATCATTACCAGGAATGATGATGGCAATGTGCCGCTTAAATGTTCCTTCAATTTTTCTTTATGGTGGATCAATTCTGCCAGGTAATTTTCGTGGAAAAGAAGTAACTGTACAAGATGTGTTTGAGGCGGTAGGTCGCCATTCAGCTGGCGATATGTCAGATGAAGATCTTAAAGAATTAGAAGAAGTTGCTTGTCCATCTGCTGGTGCATGTGGAGCGCAATTCACTGCCAACACAATGGCAACAGTATCAGAGGCTATTGGACTTGCATTGCCATATTCTGCTGGCGCACCAGCTCCTTATGAATTTCGTGATCAATTTTGCATGGCAGCAGGCGAGCAAGTAATGGAATTGCTCAAAATTGGCCTGCGTCCCCGTGATATTGTAACACGTAAAGCACTAGAAAATGCTGCAACAGTGGTTGCAGCATCTGGTGGCTCAACCAATGCAGCCTTGCATTTGCCAGCCATTGCTAGCGAATGTGGTATTGATTTTGATTTGTTTGATGTTGGTGAGATTTTCAAAAAAACTCCCTATATTGCAGATCTTAAACCGGGTGGAAAATATGTTGCTAAAGACATGTTTGAGGCTGGCGGTATTCCACTATTAATGAAGTCATTGCTTGAGGGTGGCTTTTTGCATGGTGATTGCATGACGGTAACTGGCCGCACTATTGCAGAAAATATGGAAAAGGTGAGATGGAATGATGATCAAGATGTTGTCTATCCAACCTCAAATCCAATTACTCCAACTGGCGGCGTTGTAACGCTAAAAGGCAATTTAGCAACCGATGGCGCTATTGTTAAGGTTGCTGGAATGACAGAACTTAAATTTAGTGGCCCTGCGGTTTGTTTTGATAGTGAAGAGATGTGCTTTGAAGCGGTGAAAAAGAAGCAATATAAAGCTGGTGATGTTTTAGTTATTCGTTATGAGGGGCCAATCGGTGGGCCGGGAATGCGTGAAATGTTACAAACTACTGCCACAATTTACGGTCAAGGAATGGGCGATAAGGTTGCTTTGATAACTGATGGTCGTTTTTCTGGTGCAACACGTGGTTTTTGCATTGGTCATGTTGGGCCAGAGGCCGCAAAGGGTGGTGTTATTGGTTTGTTAAAAGACGGTGATATTATCACCATAGATGCCGTTGATGGCACTATTGATGTTGATTTAAGCGATGAAGAATTAGCTAGTAGGAAAAAGAATTGGAAAACGCCTGAGCAAAATTTTGGGTCAGGTGCGATTTGGAAATATGCGCAATTAGTTGGTAAGGCCCGTTATGGTGCATTAACTCATCCCGGTGCGAAAGGTGAAAAAAGCTGTTATGCTGATATATAGGTTTTCAATTTTTATAAAACTTGTTTTAGCAATGTCGATTACTTCTTTTCCTGCTATCTCGCAAGAGCAGGTTCAGGGTAGAGCAGATGCGCTATTGCCACCATCTTCTAGTATAAATTCGGCACTTGATGCCGCTTCAATTCTTGCGCTGTCGCTTGACAGTAATATGGGCGGTGTTTCAAGCTCTAGCTTAATTGTGGCACTTGAAGATGCAGCAAAAGCCGGCGAGCCTATTGCTATGTGGCGGTTAGGGGTTATGTATGAAAATGGCGATGGTATAGAAAAAGATATGGTCAAAGCATTTGGCTATTTTTCTCGCCTTGCCAATGATTATGCCTATACTCCACGCCAATCTTTGCAAGCGGATATTGTTGCGCAAGCGTTTATTAAATTGGGTGCATATTATCGTGATGGTATGCCAGAAGCTGGAGTGAGGCAAAATTCACGAACCTTCCATACATTATTAATGCACGCTGCTTCATATTTTGGTGATGCTGATGCGCAATATAGGGTTGGTAAACTTTATCTTGATGAAAACGAGATGGGGCGAAGTCCGCTGCAAAGTGCGAGGTGGTTATCTTTAGCGGCAAAAAAGGGACATGTTGGCGCACAAGCTAGGTTAGGCGAATTATTATTCAATGGTGAGGGGATTGCTCCACAACCTGTTGAAGGGCTTATGTGGTTACAAGTAGCACAAAAAAATGCAACTGGAACGGAAGACGAGCGCTGGATTGCTGAATTGTCTGATTTCGTGCAAGCGCAAGCCTCTCAAGAGCAAATGAGTGCGGCTTTATTGGCGGTAAATTCTAGCGGTAATTAAAATTCAAAAACAGCTTCAACTGGAACGTGATCGCTTGGGCGCTCTAATCCTCGGGCATCTTTGTGGGTTTTTGCTGAAACCAAGCAATCAGCAGCTTGCGAGCTAAGCATAAGAAAATCTATGCGAATACCATTATTCTTGCGCCATGCCCCTGCCTGAAAATCCCAAAAACTATAATTTGGCTCATTGCTAACCGAGCGAATTGCATCAACTAACCCAAGATTTTGAAGGGTGCGAAATTTTTCTAAACTTTCAGGCCGATAAAGCGCATCGCCCCACCATGCTTTTGCATTATGCACATCAAGCTTTGAGGGGATAATATTGAAATCTCCAAGCAAGATAAATGGCTCTTCAAACTTTAGCCGCTGCTTGGTGAATTCAATCAGCCTATCCATCCAAGATAATTTATAAGGAAACTTATCGCTTTTATTCTCTTTTATGCTTGTCGCCGTTGGTCGCTTTGCTCCCGACCCCGCCTGTCCGCCGAAGCCTTGGCGTAGGTGGAACACCCCCGCCGTTTGTTCTTTTTCCATTTTATAGTATTGTTTGTCGCCATTAACTGGATTGCCATTTGGCAGATAAATATTACAGATTCTCACCACGCCAGTTTCAGTAGAAAACACTCCTTCAATCAAACGTGCCTGCTCATCTTCATCGTTGCCAGCAAGCGAGCGATTAACCTCATCAAATGGTATTTTAGAAAGTAGGGCGACACCATTAAATGACTTTTGTCCAAATATTTCAACATTATAACCCAAATCTTCAAACTCAAGCTTTGGGAAATTTTCATCCATACATTTGATTTCTTGCAAAGCAATAATATCAGGCTGATGTTGCTTGAGCCATTCAAGAACAAGCGGCAACCTCGCCCTAATACCATTGATGTTCCAAGTCACAATTTTCATGTTTTTTAGCCTCGTTTTTCCACAGGATAAGTCAGTTGACTATCAATTCTACATTTTTGCATATACTATTATTAGCTTAGGGCAA
>JAMONS010000084.1 GCA_027065555.1 Hyphomicrobiales bacterium
ATATTCAGAAATATCTTTGCCGTTGAGCCCTTTTGTCATAGCGGCTGAGGGTAAAATATTTACTTTTGCAGTTGCCTTTGCACGACGAATTATAAAATCAACCAAAGCCGCATCATCAATTATTGGACTAGTATCAGGCATTGTTACAAATGATGTAACACCACCAGCCGCCGCCGCTTTTGATGCGCTAGAAAGCGTTTCGCGAAACTCATGACCCGGCTCACCTGTAAAAACCCTAGTATCAATAAGCCCCGGTGCTAGCACTAACCCTTTAGCATCAATTATTGTTGTATCTTGCGGGGCATTTGGCGCTTGCCCGCTTATAATATCAACAATTTTGCTTTTTTTGACCAAAATTGCGCCAATCTCATCCTTGTTGCTAGCTGGATCAATTATGCGGGCATTTTTTATCAGTAAATAATCACTCATTTTTTTGCTCCATTACCAACTAAAGCATCAAGCACCGCCATACGAACCGCAACGCCCATTTCTACTTGCTCATTAATAACAGATTGCGCCCCATCGGCCACAAGAGGATCAATTTCAACACCTCTATTCATCGGGCCGGGGTGCATAACTATCGCATCGGGTTTTGCAAGCGCTAAACGCCTCTTATCAAGCCCGTAAAAATGATAATATTCACGCTCCGATGGCACAAGCGCACCGCTAGAGCGCTCACGCTGTAAACGTAACATCATCACAACATCAACGTCTTTTAGCCCCTTATCCATATTGGTAAACACCTCAGCGCAAATATGTTCAATGCCTTTGGGCAATAGGGTTTTTGGCGCAATAACTCTGGTACGCACATTCATAGCATTGAGCAACATAAGGTTTGAACGAGCCACACGAGAATTTGCAATGTCACCGCAAATAGCAACGGTTAGCCCATTTAAGCGCTTTTTATGTTTGCGAATTGTAAGTGCATCTAATAATGCTTGAGTAGGGTGCTCGTGCGCTCCATCGCCTGCGTTAATAACCGAGCAACCAACTTTTTGAGATAATAATTCCACCGCACCAGCACTTGAATGGCGCACCACAATAACATCTGGCGACATGGCATTTAATGTTGCCGCCGTATCAATTAGAGTTTCACCCTTAGCAACAGAAGATGTCTTAACCGACATATTAACAACAATAGCCCCAAGCCTTTTACCAGCAATTTCAAAGCTGGACTGCGTTCTGGTAGAATTCTCAAAAAATAGATTTATCTGCGTTTTACCATTTAGGGTTTGCTTGATTTGTTGTGGATTACGAGAAACAGGTATCATTTTTTCAGCTCTATCGAGCAAATCAACAATCTCAACTTGGTTAAGTTGCGCAATGCCTAAGAGATGTTGATGATTGAAAAAAGAAGGAGAGCCAGACCTGCTGGCTTTAGAGCTTGATGAATGTTTTGAGCTCTCGTTCATCTTAATTCCCATTTTTAATTTTTTAGGGTTTAGCGCAAGTGTAGATTTTTGCCAAGAGGTTTTTTGTTGAGAGTTTTTTTATTGGGGGACAGATGCTAGTTCTATCAAGTATTTCTCTGGGCATCGCCCTCCTCAGGTTGAGGTTGCGGTGTGGCTCAACCAGCAAATTGTGTAGCAAGCCAAATAATGATCGGTAGCGTTATAAATGAGAATAACACCTGAGCGCTTGATGTTGCAGCGTATAATTCTGCGTCCCCTCCCATAGTGCGGGCTAAAATATAGCCGTTTACAGCAGTTGGGACAGCACTGGCGACAATTAAAACTACAAATACATCGCCCCTAACACCAAATGCCAAAGCAAATATTAGTGCAACTAATGGGGTTACTAAAAGTCGTAAAATACTTGCTAGAATTACTTCTTTGCCTGAGGTTTTAAGTGCTTGATAGCTAATGCCTGCACCAAGTGCTAATAATGAAACGCCCAAAGCACTTCGCCCTAACAGATCGAGGCCTGTAAAGATTGGGGTGGGTAGGGTGATATTTGTTAGGTTTAATAAAATTCCTATGCTTATGCCGATTATTAATGGGTTTTTGATTATGGTCACTATTACCACTTTGAAATCGACTTCTTCATTGTTGGCATAGGTTGCCAAAATCCAGATATTAATAATATTTACAATTGGAATAATTACAACAAAAGCTACTGCTAAGATTGCTAGACCTTGCGCACCAAATAAATCATCAACAATAGCAAAGGCAATGAAACCATGCCAGCGGGTTGAGGTTTGAAATATTGTGGTATAAGCAGGGCCTTGCACTTTCCACAATTTTAGTAATGGAATTCTGAGCAAAAATAACAATAAACACATGGTGCAGATCATTGCTAAGATTGCTAGTGCAAAAGTCGATAATTCGCCAAATGCTAGGTCTGAATTTGAAAGCGTGGTGATTAGTAGTGCTGGAAAAAGCAAATAAAAGCAGACTAACTCAATGCCGCGCCATTGTTCTGGCGTTATCATATTGATTTTTCTTAGAACAAAACCAAGGACTATTAATGAAAAAATTGGAATAATAGCAAAAAACGAGGTCAGCATTTTAATTCCTTAATCTATCAAGTGCGCCCTGAAGAATATAACTAGCAGCCAACTTATCAACAACCTGCGCTCTTTTAGCACGAGAAACATCAGCTTCAATTAATGTTTTTGTAACCGCACTAGTTGAAAGCCTTTCGTCCCAAAAAGCAATGGGAATATCAATTAGCGCACTTAAATTTCTAGCAAAAGCTTTGCTAGATTGCACACGTGGCCCCTCACTGCCGTCCATATTAAGCGGCAGACCCAGCACTAAGCCAACTATTTTATTCTCATTAATTAGCTCAAGTAAAATCACTGCATCTTGCTTGAATTTTGTGCGTCTAATAGTTGTTAAAGGCGTTGCACTAAAGCGCATACCATCAGAAACAGCTATGCCAATAGTTTTTGTGCCAAGATCTAAACCAAGTAATTTTCCAGCACTTGGCAAAGAGGCTAGAGGGTTTTCATTTATCTCGTTCATAATTGCTTTTATCAGTGCAAATATTATTACTCAATCAATAATTGTTGCAATATGTGCGCAAGACTTGTTACAAGCTAAATCAAAATTACCTCCCAATAAAAATTAAGGAGATTTGCATGTCGGTAGATGCAGATATTGTTAGAAAAATAGGGCATTTGGCTCGTATAAAACTTAAAGAAGAAAATCTTGAAGGCCTTGCTGGTGAGCTTAATGTGATTCTTGGCTTTGTTGAGCAACTTGACGAGGTTGATGTGAGCGATGTTGAGCCAATGACTTCTGTTATTCCAGCAACGCTTCGCACTCGCAAAGATGAGGTTACTTCTGGTAATTATGCAGATAAAATAACCTCTAACGCACCATTAAGCGAAGATAATTTCTTTATGGTTCCAAAGGTTGTGGAGTAGATAGATTGAGCGATTTAATTAAATTAAGCCTTGCTGATATTCAAAAAGGGCTAAAAGCAAAAAAATTCTCTGCGAGCGAAGTAACTAGCGCATATCTAAATGAAATAGATGCGTCTAATCCTAAACTAAATGCCTATGTTTCTATCGAGAATGAGCAGGCGTTATCTATGGCCAAAGCTAGTGATGAGAAATTGGCAAAAGGCACGGGTGGTGCGCTTGAAGGTGTGCCGCTGGGCATAAAGGACCTATTCGCTACAAAAGGGTCACATACGCAAGCTGGTTCGCACATTCTTGATGGTTTCAAACCAGAATATGAATCCTTCATCACCAACAATCTTTGGCAAGATGGTGCAGTAATGCTCGGCAAACTCAATATGGACGAGTTTGCAATGGGATCATCTAATGAAACTTCATATTATGGTGCAGTGATTAATCCGCATAGAGCTTCTGGCTCAAATAAAGATTTAGTTCCAGGTGGCTCATCTGGCGGTTCAGCGGCGGCGGTTAGCGCATTCCTTTGCGCTGGTGCAACTGCAACAGATACAGGCGGCTCAATTCGCCAGCCAGCAGCGTTTACTGGCACTGTGGGCATTAAACCAACTTATGGGCGTTGCTCACGCTGGGGCGTGGTGGCGTTTGCTTCTTCGCTTGATCAAGCAGGGCCAATTACCAGAACGGTTGAGGATAGCGCTTTGATGCTTTCTTCAATGGCTGGTTTTGATAAGTTAGATAGCACTTCTGTTGATTTAGCAGTGCCAGATTTTGCCGCCGCTATTGAGCGAGGCGTAAAGGGCTTAAGAATTGGCGTGCCAAAAGAATACCGGATGGATGGAATGCCTGATGAAATAGAAAAATTATGGCAACAGGGCTTGGCTTGGCTCAAAGACGAGGGGGCAATAATCAAGGACATTTCATTGCCGCATACAAAATATGCGCTTCCAGCCTATTATATCGTAGCGCCTGCCGAAGCATCGTCAAATTTGGCACGTTATGATGGCGTGAAATATGGCTTGCGAGTAAATGGTGATAGCATTGATGAAATGTATGAAAATACTCGTGCCAAAGGTTTTGGAGCAGAAGTGCAACGCCGTGTGTTAATAGGTACTTATGTTCTTAGCGCTGGATATTATGACGCTTATTATGTCAAAGCGCAAAAAGTTCGCACGCTGATTAAACGTGATTTTGAAACTGTGTTTAATGATGGCATAGATGCGATTCTCACCCCTGCAACGCCATCTGCCGCATTTGGTGTTAATGATCAAGAAATGAAGGCAGATCCTGTAAAAATGTATCTCAATGATATTTTTACGGTAACGGTCAATATGGCAGGGTTACCCGCAATTGCCGTGCCAGCAGGAAAAGATAAGGCAGGACTTCCATTAGGATTGCAACTTATTGGCAAGCCATTTGATGAAGAAACTCTGTTTGCTGCTGGGCGCGTTATTGAGCGTTCCGCTGGGCTTGATTTTACTCCAAAGAAATGGTGGTAAGATGAAGAATAAACCTCAAGATTGCCAAAGCAAACAAGATGTTCGAGTTGAAATTGATAGAATCGACAGGGCGTTAATTGAGCTTTTTGCTGAACGCCATACTTATGTAACTCGTATGGCGGAACTCAAAAACGATCCCCATGAGGCGTTTGATGCTGAAAGAATTGAAGCAGTAATTGCAAAAGTACGTGAGCGTGCTTTGGCGTTGGGTCTTGATGATGATCAGGCGGAAATGACGTGGCGCAATTTAATTGAGTGGAACATTAATTTTGAAAAGGGCATTATTGCTGCCCGAAAACTTAAGTAAGATATAGAGAAGAAAATGAGCTTAGTAGATACAAGAACGCCAGATCCTAAAAAATTCATCAAGGGGGCGACAGGTGATTGGGAAATGGTGATTGGGTTAGAAATCCATGCGCAAGTAACCTCTGAATCAAAATTATTTTCGGGTTCTTCAACTCAGTTTGGCAATGCGCCAAATTCTAATGTGTCATTTGTTGATGCAGCAATGCCCGGTATGTTGCCAACAATAAATCAAGAATGCGTGCGCCAAGCGGTGCGCACTGGCTTAGGTCTAAAAGCCAAAATCAATAATCGCTCGATTTTTGATCGTAAAAACTATTTCTATCCTGATTTGCCGCAGGGTTATCAAATTTCACAATTCAAAGACCCAATTGTTGGTGAGGGCATTGTCTATCTTGATATGGGCAAAGATGGCGAAGTTGAAATTGGCATTGAGCGATTACACCTAGAGCAAGATGCAGGGAAATCGATTCACGATCAGCACCCAAATATGAGCTTCATTGATCTTAATCGCTCGGGCGTTGCACTAATGGAAATCGTATCAAAACCCGATATCCGTTCAAGCGAAGAAGCCCGCACATATATTGCAAAAATCAGAACAATTTTACGCTATTTGGGCACATGCGATGGCAATATGGAACAAGGCTCATTGCGTGCTGACATCAATGTTTCAGTGCGCTCACCAGGGGGTGAATTTGGCACACGTTGCGAGATTAAAAACGTTAATTCAATGCGCTTTGCAGTTGCGGCGATTGAATATGAAGCCCGTAGGCAAATTGATATACTTGAAGATGGTGGCAAGATTGACCAAGAAACTCGCTTGTTTGATTCAAAGAGCGGTAAAACTCGCTCCATGAGATCAAAAGAAGAAGCGCATGATTATCGTTATTTCCCAGATCCAGATCTTTTGCCGTTAGAATTTGATGATGAATTTGTTGCAGCTTTGGCAAAGGATTTACCAGAACTACCAGATGAAAAGCACGATAGATTTGTGAGTGAATATAGCATCACATCTTATGATGCTTCGGTATTGATAAGCTCTCGCTCCAATGCAGATTTTTTTGAAAATGTTGCAAAAGGGCGAGATGGCAAACTAGCGGCCAACTGGGTAATAAATGAATTTTTTGGCCGCTTAGCAAAAGAAGAATTAGACGTTAGCAATTCTCCAATTAGCGCAAAGCAACTAGGTGGTATTATTGACCTTATTTCAAGTGGTGATATTTCTGGTAAAATTGCCAAGGACCTATTTGAAATTGTTTGGGGTGAGGGCGGTGATCCTGCTGATATTGTAGAAAAACGCTCGATGAAACAGGTAAGCGATACTGGTGCGATTGAAAAAATGATTGATGAAATCATTAGCACCAACCCTGAGCAAGTTGAAAAGGTGAAATTAAAGCCACAACTTATTGGCTGGTTTGTTGGGCAGGTGATGAAGGCGAGCCAAGGCAAAGCTAATCCACAAGCGGTGAATAAAATTTTGAAAGAGAAACTAGGTCTATAAATTCTGGCTCAAGATATGGCTATATGATTTTGTCTTGCTTGTTTAACAAGCTAAGTTGTGATAATTTGAAATCTAGAAGCGTCTCCTAGTTTTATAAAAAGAGATCATAATGTTAAAAAAAATTATTCTTTCAATATTATTTGCCAGTGCAAGCCTTTTTCCAAATTTAAGTTTGGCAGGAGGTCTGTTATTTGAGCCAATTGATTCATGTAAAAATTTAGACAGCAAAATTGAATTTTCTAACGCCCCGCTTATTATCTTGTGGGCTAGTGGGTATATCGCTGGGAAATCTGGGCTTTCTTCAGACATTCACGAGTTAGGTCTTTTTGAATTAGAAGACGAGTTAAATCTTCTTTGTGAGCAATCACCTAATTTGAATTATATCGCTTTAGTTGAAAAATATATTCAACTTCGCAGCAATGATTTGGGAACTCCTAATCAGGGCAAGAAAATGCTTGAAGATTTTTTTGCCTCAGATCAAAGTCTTGCAGATTTCTTTAAATCCTTAGAGCCGCAGCCCAATATTATTGGGGCTGTTTATAAAGAGCCTTTGGCAACAAATTTAGCCGTCATGTATAAAGGAATGTTTGCCAATCTTGATGGTTTAGAATTAGATCCAAAATATGATTTAGTGCTGTTAAAATTTTCAACAACCAATCAGCTTGCTTTTAATGAAAGTGAGTTGAATAAATTTCCTGGTGGCTATGAGAAAGTGAAGGATTATTTTATTTACGATTATCCCATTGCTACTTTTGAATTTGTTGAAAATGGCAAGACTTCTGGGTTAAGATTTGATGGTTTAATTTTTGTTGCTGGGCGTTGGGTATTAATGCCAAAACCTTGGCGTGGTTTAGAGTAGAATGAATGCAATATACTTTCTCATAGAACAAGTTAAAGATGTCACACAAAAGCCACAATTAGCCGACTGATTTGTTAGGCAAGTAATGGGGGTAAGTTAAGGAATGGCTAATCTGCATATTGTGAGTACTGTGAGTAAAATTTTGGAAAATTAACCAGATAATCTAGAGGACGTGATTATGAAGAAAATAATATACTTTTTTATAGCAATTATAATGGGAGTAAGTTCATTCTCAACTTCAGCTTTGGCGCAAGTTGACAAAATGGGCACACCTGAACAGGTGCAAAAAATGCTTGAGGACTTTGTTGCAAGCGGTAGCCCTTTAGCAGAGTTTGTCAAAAATTTACAGCCAACAAATGAAGAAATAAAGGCCGTTTATAAAGAACCATTAGCCAGCAATTTAATTAAAATGTATGAAAAAATGTATAGTTCTTTAGATAGACTAAAGAAGCCAGCAGACCAGAATGATGTGTTTATCGTTTTTACTACAACTGTTAAATTAGCGCAAGGTGGTGAGATATTAAGTAAATTTCCTGGTGGTTATGGGAATGCGCGTGAATATTTTTCAGGTGATTTTCCTATAGTAAAATTTGAATTCGTTAAGGTTGGCGAAACTGATGGCTTTGGCTTTGATGGTTTAATTTTTGTAAATGATCGCTGGGTACTAATGCCAAAACCTTGGCGTGGCTTAGACTAGAATTAAGAAAATTAAAACCACAACCCACAAACGGTTAATAAGATTTTGAAAGAGAAATTAGTGCTTTAGTTAAGCACTAATTATTTCTTCTAATAAGGCATAATCATCTTCTCGATAATCATCCATCACAGAA
>JAMONS010000085.1 GCA_027065555.1 Hyphomicrobiales bacterium
GGACGAAATGACGCAACATAATGCGGCACTAGTTGAGCAAACAAACGCCGCCATTGAGCAAACAGAAGCACAAGCTAGTGAGCTTGATCAAATTGTTGAGGTATTTAAGATTGAGGCTGATATACACGATATGCACCGTGAAGCGGAGCGAGCCGTAGCATAATAAATTAAGTTAAAAATTTTACAACGAAATTGGGCGCTTTGAAATCGCTTGATTACTTAATCTACTCTGCCTTTTTTACCCCATATTTAATTATCGCCACAAGCAAAAGCGCTATCATTAAACCGTTTAATGAATGCCAGATAAAATGCGTGCCGAGCGGTAATATTTCACATATTGCTTTATCCATTGTTCTAAAAGTGAGCGAAATAATGAATGTTATTGTCGCCAGTAGCATTAAATTTGTCGCTTTATGTTTTGCGAGAAGCAAAGAGAAACTCATAACCAGCAAGCCCAAAAGAACTGGTGCATAAATATGCGAGCCATTGAGCCAAGCGATTGAGTTGGCAGGCAATGTGTTTATAAAAAATAAAACCCCATAACTTGCCCCAAAAAATAGAACTGCAACAAAGAAAACCCCAAGCCAGCTTTTGTTAAAGAAACTGCGAACTGAAACAGCAATATAAATTACAGCCAAAATGGCAATCGGTATCATATCTGCCCACATTGACCATCCATTGGCATAGGTATGGAACAGGAATGAGCCAACACCAATAGTTGCGGCAAGTAGAATAAGCAAACCATTTACAAAATCTAGCCTATTGTGTTTTTTGGCAACAACAAATCCAATAATTGCCGCTAAAATAAACGCAATATTAGTGAGAGCATTAAAAGGCTCTGCCCAAAAATCAGCGCTCAAGCGCTCGCAATATATATCTATTGCCTTAAACCAATCCATAATCTTCCCCCATTAATCATCAACCAAAGAATGCTCTAATTTATCACCTTTTGCAATACCAAGCTCTAAAGTGCGCCCTCCCGGAATTTCTAATACAAAGCGCACAGGCCCATCTGATGGAATTGCCGTTGGGTCTTGAGGCCTAGCATTTACATGGATATTTTTAATTTCGCCATTTGCGGCAATAAAAATAATATCAAGCGGAATAAAAGTATTTTGCATCCAAAAAGCAACTTGTTGCTCTGTTTTAAAGTCAAATAACATGCCAGAATTTGGCGCGAGATTTTGCACAAACATAAGCCCCTTAGCACGAAGCTCTGGCGTATCTGCAATTTCAATCGTGAATTTATGTGTTTTACCATTTTTGGTAATAATGGTTGCGCTATTTTGATTTGTGCAAGCAGCGAGGAATAAGACTACGATTAAAATAAGATATTTGAAATTTTTAAGCATAAAGAACGCACCTAAACAAAGTAATATTTTGATTCAAGTTTTGTGCTTAAGCGTTTGTTTTGTCAAGGAGTTTGGTTGATTGTTTTTTGACATTTTAGTGAATTTGACTTTTAATCACATTCCCTTACAATGCCTTACAACTATAGAAAGTATTTACAATGCCCTCAACATCATTGACCACTCGAATTGATAGTGAATTAAAATCTCGACTTGAAAAAATTGCTCGTTTTGAAGATCGCTCGGCTTCTTATATGGCAAATCAGGCAATTAAAGCGTTGGTGGAAGAGCGAGAAGCCACGCACAATCTTGTATCTATTGGCGTGAAATTGGTTGA
>JAMONS010000086.1 GCA_027065555.1 Hyphomicrobiales bacterium
TTGACTTATTTTATAGAAGCCTCTTCAAAAGTATAGTGATATTTATTTGTTTTGTTGAGTTGTGGGTTAGGTTTGCAGTGGTTTTGAGAAACATGCCAATTACACTCTTTGCTAATGTTTCAAAAACTGTCAGCTTTTTTAGGAGTTTGCAGGTTATCCCTAACCCCCACCCGCTTTTTTTACTTAACCCTTCTAGCTTATTCTCTTACTTCCCTTTTCCCCTCACGGGGAGTGAGTAACGAGCCTTGTGGTCAAATCGCTTAAGAAGTGATTTGAGTTACGAGCGCACTGAGCAACGCTGCGAAGGGCTGGGGTGGGGGGTCAGACATAAAATGGATAGGCTAACCTAAACAGCATCAGCCCCAAGCAAAGCTAATAACCTCACAGCGCTATCAAAATCAATTCGCCTTTTAGTGCGCCTAAGCATTGCTTCGCTATCCTCGCCCCAAACCCGATTACTATAATCTTCATCAACATGAGCCGCACTCCACGCCGCATCTGCATTTATCAATTCATTAAATATGGCGATAGCTAACAGCCCAGAGCCAGTTAATGAGGTAATTAACATTAGAGCAGAAAGAATAAAACTATCTTCTTTTTCAAGTGAAATCTTTAGACATTCAAGAGTTTTCTCAGGTTGCTCTTGATGCACAATGCCAATAGTTGGCAAAAATTTCACCGCAAATTTTTGCGCCAAAACATTAAGCGCACTATCCCAATGTTGTTCCTGCGCCTGCACCAATCCATTTGGCGAATTTGCTCTATAGAGCAAAAGATCCGAACTTGCATATTTGATAATTTCATCTCTTAGCGCTTCTTCAATATTTTCATCACCCTCAAGTGCAGAATTTACCAACCGAGTAGAGGGCATTTTACTTGCGTCAATTTCTCTCTCTTGCGCCTGCCATTCTATTGCCAATTCTTTAGCCAGCGCATTATTTGGCACAATTAAATCTTTTTTGCTTGGAGTTTTTACACCTCGCCCATCGAGCAGAATAGTAAAACCATTTTCAATCTGCTTTATTTCAACATTTTTATAAAATCTTTTCGGCAAAACCCGCTTTTCGTGCGCCTGCGCTCGTCCATAACCATCTTGAATATGTTTTTGAGCGTCTTCTAATATATCTCGCATTATAAATGCCTATCTATTGTATTTATTAAATCGCCAAGTTGTTCAACATAACTCGTTGCGCCAGCTTGTAATAAATCCTGCTTTGATTGATAGCCCCAGCCAACTGCAATAGATTTCACTTTAGCCGATTTTGCCATTCTAATATCAAGAATAGTATCACCAATCATTATTGTATTTTCTTTTGCTACATCTGCCACCGAAATAGCACTATAAATCATTTCAGGATTAGGCTTTGAAAAATTATTATCTGGGGTTTGCAAAGAAGAAAAATAATCAATGATTTTATGCGCCTGTAATGTGCGCTTAGTGCCGTCCATCGACTTACCCGTTGCAATCGCTAGCAAAAATTCAGGACGCTTATTTAGCTCATGTAACATCTCTAAAACATTATCAAATAATGGCTCACTGGCTAAAATATTTTCACGCAACGCTTGGCTATTTACCAGCGTGCCATCGAGATCAAATATTATAAGTTTTTTCTGGCTCATTATGTTTCAGGATCAATTTCTTGCACGTCATACCTATTAGCATCAAAACCAAGCATATTAAATGTCTTTTGCATGTGCGCAGATAAAGGTGCACTTATATCTAGTTTTTTGCCATTGCGTAGCGGCACAACCAAACGGCGAGCGTGTAAATGCAAGCCCTCACCCAAACCCTCTGGGCGTTGCCAATTATAATTGTCTTGTCTGTTATAACGTGGATCATCTAAAATCGGCACGCCTAACTCCATCATGTGCACTCTTAATTGATGCGTGCGCCCAGTCACTGGCTTTAGTGTCACCCATGCAAATTCTCGCCCTGCATGATCAGTTGTAGAATAATAGGTTTGTGAATGTTGTGCGCTTTTTATTTTTTTATCAACCACTGCCATTTGCTCACCATCTGGAGTTTTTTTCTTAGCCAAAAAGCAAGAAATATTACCCTGCATTGGGTTTGGCACGCTAATAGTTATTGCCCAATATATTTTTCTAGCTGAGCGAGAGCGAAATATTTCTCCAAAATGCGAAGCAACCGCTCGGCTTTTTGCAGCTAATAGACAACCCGAAGTATCTCTGTCCAAACGATGCACCAAACGAGGCGCTTCACCCCTTTTATTAGGTAGGCTTTTTAACATTTGATCAATATGGCGCTTAGTACCCGATCCACCCTGAACAGATAATCCGTGTGGCTTGTTAAACACAATCACATCATCATCTTCATAAAGAATTATTGAGCGTAAAAATTCGGCGTCCTTTGTAGAAAATTTAGGCGCAGCTGGTTTTGGTGCATCATCGATTGGTGGAATACGCACCTCTTGCCCCTCAATTAATCGAGTGTTTGTTTTGACACGTTTTTTATCAACTCTTATTTGCCCTGTGCGCAATAGTTTTTGCAACCGCCCAAAGGGAAGTTGCGGAAAATGCAAAGCAAACCAGCGATCAAGGCGCATTTCGCTTTCGCTCTGTTGTACAATTTTTGAACTTACTCCACTCATGTTGGCACTACCGATCTTATAAATATTAAACCCAAAAATAAAGCTGCAACAGAAAGGATGGTCGATAAAAGCGCATAAGAGGCAGCTTGCCCTATTAGATTGCGCTCAAAAAGATAAATAACGTCAAGCGAGAAGGCAGAAAAAGTAGTAAAGCCACCAAGTATGCCAACCGCTAAAAACAATCTGGCTTCTGCTTGAAATTCTGGGGTAAAGCGAGCTAATAAACCAATTAATATCCCCATTAAAAGCGAGCCAAAAATATTAACACTCATTGTAGCTATTGGGAAATAACCACTGTGAAATTTACCAATTAACACCCCAATGCCATAGCGCCCCATAGCACCAAGTGCGCCCCCTGCCCCAACTAATAAAAATGCCTGCATTTTATTTCTCACCTATTTTCATTATTCTTTGAGCGTATAGAGGCGAAATAATCAAGTCGCTTTTTTAGATCACGCTCAAATCCGCGCTCAATCGGGGTATAAAACTTTTGCCGCCCTATTTTTTCAGGAAAATAATCCTGCCCCGAAAACCCCTCTGGCGTATCGTGATCATAAATATAGCTCTCGCCATATTTTTCATCTTTCATTAGCTTGGTTGGTGCATTCAAAATCACCTTTGGCGGCATAGGCGATCCTGTCTGCTTTGCTAGTCTTTTCGCACTCTTAAAAGCCACATAAGCAGCATTAGATTTTGGCGCAAGCGCAAGATAGATGACTACTTGCGCTAAAGATAATTCACCCTCTGGCGTTCCCAACATTTGATATGCATCTCGCCCTGCAATTGCTTGAGGCAAAGCGTTAGGATCAGCTAAGCCAATATCCTCGCTTGCCATACGAATAAGACGGCGAGCCAAAAACATCGGATCTTCACCAGCCCCTATCATACGAGTAAAATAATAAAGCGCTGCATCAGGATCTGATCCACGCACAGATTTATGTAAAGCCGAGATAAGGTTATAATGCTCATCTTGCCCTTTGTCATAGATAGGCGCTCGTCTTTGCACTAGATTTTGCAAGCTCTTGGCATCTAAAATTTCACTCTTTATGCTGGTAGCAAATATATCCTCAACCATATTGAGCAAGGCACGAGCATCACCATCTGCCATTGAAATAAGGCTTTGGCGTGCATTTTTATCAAGCGGCAAATCTTTGCCTAATTCTTTCTCGGCTCGTTTTAAGATTTGCTCTAACTCATTCTCATTAAGCGGCTTTAAGCTAAGAACTTGCGCACGGCTTAATAGGGCTGAGTTTAATTCAAAAGATGGATTTTGTGTTGTTGCACCAACCAAAACTAATGTTCCGTTTTCCATTACTGGTAAAAAACTATCTTGTTGTGCCCGATTAAAGCGATGAATTTCGTCAACGAATAACAGTGTTTTTTTACCCTGCAATCGACCTTGCTTGGCTTTCTCAAAGCATTTTTTAAGATCCGCAACACCAGAAAAAATGGCTGATATTTGCACCAACTCATAATCTACTTCATGTGCCAACAATCTAGCAATAGTGGTTTTACCAGTGCCTGTTGGCCCCCAAAGAATAAGTGAATTAAGGTGATTGCCAGCAATCATGCGCCTTAACGAACCTTTTTGACCTAGCAGGTGCGTTTGACCAATAATTTCATCAAGAGATTTAGGACGCAAGCGTTCGGCAAGTGGACGAGAATTTTCATCTACCTCAAAAAACTCCTTATCTTTGCCAAACAAATCTGCCATTTTTCCTCAAAAAAAAAGCGACTACGAAAAACGCAGCCGCCTTAAAATTTATAATATTTAAGCTTTTACGCTACTGCTGCAGGAGTTTCTTCAACTTCTTCTTTTTCAATAACAGGCCCTGAATCAAGACCTTTAGCGCTTTCATCACGATCAACAAACTCAATCACGCCAACTGGCGCATTGTCACCATAACGAAATCCAGCTTTAAGAACTCTAGTATAGCCGCCTTGTCTATCTTTATAACGAGGACCAAGCACGTCAAACATTTTTTTGACCATTTGCTCATCACGAATTTTAGCGATGGCACGACGGCGAGCATGTAGGTCGCCTTTTTTTGCCAAAGTGATTAGTTTTTCAACGATTGGGCGTAATTCTTTAGCTTTTGCCAAAGTTGTTACAATTTGCTCGTGCTTAATAAGTGACGCAGACATATTTGCAAACATCGCTTTACGATGGCTAGATGTGCGGCTTAATTTACGATGTGCTTTGCCGTGACGCATTTTTACTCTCCTGTCAAACTCTTGACTTTGATTACGCTTTAATAATGATCTTCGTAACGTTTTGCAAGGTCATCAATATTTTCTGGTGGCCAATTTGCTACATCCATACCAAGATGCAAGCCCATCTGTGCCAAAACTTCTTTAATTTCATTCAGTGATTTACGACCAAAATTTGGTGTGCGAAGCATTTCGCCCTCAGATTTTTGGATTAAATCGCCAATATAAACAATGTTGTCATTCTTAAGACAATTAGCTGAACGAACTGAAAATTCAAGTTCATCAACTTTCTTAAGCAGAGCTGGGTTGAACGCTAATTCTGGTGCAGCTTCTGGTACGATTTCTTTTTCTGGTTCATCAAAATTAACAAACACATCAAGTTGATCTTGTAAGATACGAGCAGCAAAAGCAATTGCATCTTCAGGCGTTACAGAGCCATTAGTTTCAACTTGTAATGTTAGTTTATCATAATCAAGAACCTGCCCTTCACGTGTCGCATCAACTTTATAGCTTACACGGCGCACGGGGGAAAACAAACTATCAACTGGAACAAAACCAATAGGAGCATCATCAGGACGGTTATTTTCAGCAGTCGCATAGCCCTTGCCAGTATTAACCGTAAACTCCATGTTAATTTCAGCACCATCATCTAAATGGCAAATAACTAGTTCAGGATTTAGGATTTCAATATCACCGCTAATTTCAATATCGCCAGCAGTAACCGCACCCGCACCCTTTTTATAAAGAGTAAGGCGCTTTGGCCCTTCTTCTTCATAATTAACTGCAATTTCTTTAACAGAAAGTACAATATCAGTAATATCTTCTCTAACACCCGCTATAGAAGAAAATTCATGTAACACACCATCAATCTGAATTGCGGTGATTGCCGCTCCTTGCAAAGAAGAAAGCAACACTCGTCTTAGTGCATTGCCCAATGTTAGTCCAAAACCACGCTCTAGCGGTTCTGCAACAAGTGAAGCTACATTCTTAGTGTTCCCTTGAACAATTTCTAATTTTGTAGGTTTGATCAGTTCTTGCCAGTTTTTCTGGATCATCCTGTCAATGTCCTTTCAGTAATACGGTGTAAATTCACCGTCCGCCATAATCTAAATCTTAGCCCATTTGAAAATCAAATGGCTAAAATAGCTAATAATACTCTACTAAACACGCCGTCTTTTACGTGGACGACACCCATTGTGAGGAATAGTTGTAACGTCACGAATTGATGTGATATTAAACCCTGCTGCTTGCAAAGCCCTAAGCGCTGATTCACGTCCGGAACCCGGCCCCTTAACTTCAACTTCAAGAGTTTTCATACCATGCTCTTGCGCTTTTTTCGCAACATCTTCCCCTGCAACCTGAGCTGCATAAGGAGTAGATTTACGAGAGCCCTTAAAACCCATAATACCAGCTGATGACCAAGCGATAGTATTTCCTTGAACATCGGTGATAGTAATCATTGTATTATTGAAAGATGCGTTTACGTGTGCCACACCATTAGTGATATTTTTGCGTACTTTACGTCGAACGCGGGTAGTTTCGCTTTTAGCCATTTATTTTTATCCATTCGATCTCAAGGCAACTTCAAACTTAAGTCCTAGTTGCTCCACCGATAGTCTCAAAATTGAGAACTATTTTTTCTTTACTGCGCTATTTTTTCTTGCCTGCAATAGCTTTTGCAGGACCTTTACGCGTACGCGCATTTGTATGTGTACGTTGCCCACGAACTGGAAGTCCACGGCGATGACGTATTCCACGATAATTACCTAAATCCATAAGACGTTTGATGTTCATCGCAACAGATCGGCGCAAATCACCTTCAACAATATAGTCTTTGTCAATAGCTTCACGCACCTGAGTAAGCTCAGCATCAGTCATTTCATTGACCCTGCGCTCAGCTGGGATTTTTACTTTTTTGCAGATATCTGCAGCTTTTCTTGCACCAATCCCATGTATATATTGTAACGCAATTAAAACACGTTTGTTAGTTGGAATATTAATGCCTGCAATTCGTGCCACTTGCGCACTCCTTAAAAATTAGTGAGGTTTCTCTCTATTTTACTAATATGAAACCAGATTTAACAATACAAGACCAGCACTCGCTCTTAAAAAGAACCAGTTCTGATCCAAAAGTTTTGATACTGACGATTTCCTAACGATTCCTTTAGACAAAGTCAACAAACTTTGACCTAAATTCTTCGCAATTATAGTTATCCTTCTAAAGCGAGTTTAATTTCGCTTTTTACTTGTTCTATTTCACCCATTCCATCAACAGTTTTCAGCAATCCTAAAGCAGAATAATGCTCTACTAATGGCTGGGTAATTTCATTATAAACATTCAATCTATTTCGAATGACATCTTCATTATCATCTGCTCGTGCCTGCCCGCTTTCTTTGGCACGATTTAAGATGCGCTTCACAAGAATATCAGCTTCTACTTTTAATTCAACAACAGCATCTAATGGCATATTTTTTTCAGCTAGCATTTGCCCAAGAGCTTCCGCTTGCGCAATGGTGCGAGGGAAGCCGTCAAGAATAAAGCCACTTTCACAATCTTTTTCATCAAGACGTTCTGAAATAATGGCATTGACAATTTCATCTGAAACTAAATCACCACGAGCCATGATTTCTTTTGCAGCCAATCCAGTTGGTGTTTTATTTGCTATTGCTTGGCGCAAAATATCACCAGTTGAAAGTTGCACAATATTATATTCGTCCATCAAAAATTGCGCTTGCGTTCCCTTACCTGCTCCCGGTGGGCCTAAAAGTATTAATCTCACTTTTTCTTACCTCCCCCTCTTCTGCTGCCTAGACGTGATTTTTTGACTAGACCTTCATATTGTTGTGCAATTAGATGGCTTTGAATTTGTGAAATAGTATCCAAGGTAACAGTTACCATAATCAACAAAGACGTGCCGCCAATAAACTGGCTAATATTTAATTGAGAGAATAAGAGTTCAGGAATTAGCGCAACGACTGTTAAATATATGGCACCAACCGTTGTAATTCTAGTTAAAACAAAATCAATGTGCGCAGCTGTTCTCTCACCGGGGCGTATACCCGGTATAAAACCACCTGAGCGCTTTAGGTTATTTGCCGTATCGGTTGGGTTAAATACAATCGAAGTATAAAAGAAGGCAAAGAACATAATAAAGGCTGCAAAGAGAATCAAATAAAGCGGTTGCCCTCGACCAAGCAAGGCCGAAACAACTTGTAGCCACTGCGGAGAATCACCTTGTGCGGCAAATGATGCAAGCGTTGCTGGCATAAGCAAAAGCGACGAGCCAAAAATAACAGGGATAACACCTGCTGTATTTAGCTTAAGCGGTAGATGAGAAGTATCACCTTGAAACAATTTATTGCCTACTTGGCGCTTTGGATATTGAATTAACAAACGACGTTGGGCACGTTCAAAGAATACGATAACAGCAATAACTACAATCGCTAGAACCAACATGCCAATAACAGCGATAGTTGGTAGTGCACCTGTACGGCTTAATTCGAGGGTTTGTGCAATAGTTCCTGGTAAATTGGCAACAATTCCTGCAAAAATAATTAACGAGATACCGTTTCCAACTCCACGAGCGGTAATTTGTTCACCAAGCCACATCAAGAACATAGTGCCGCCAACCAGCGTAATCATTGTTGAAATTCTAAAGAACCAACCCGGATCAAGCACAACACCGGGGCTTGATTCTAGGCCAATGGCAATACCATATGCTTGCACTGTACAAAAAGCTACTGTGAGATAACGAGTATATTGGTTGATTTTTCTACGTCCTGCCTCGCCGCCCTCTTTTTTAAGAGCTTCGAGCTTTGGCATAGAAGATGACATAACCTGAATAACGATTGAGGCGGTAATATATGGAATAAGGTTGAGGGCAAAAATTGCCATACGCTCAACCGCACCACCCGCAAACATATTAAATAAACCAACAACACCTTGTGAGGCTTGCTCAAACGTCTGCGCATACGCATCAGGATCAATGCCCGGCATTGGAATATATGTACCAATCCGATAAATCAACAAAGCACCTAGCGTAAACCAGATGCGTTTTTGTAGTTGTTTGGCTTTACCAAAGGTGGCAAAACTTAAATTGCTGGCCAGTTGTTCGGCTGCGGATGCCATTATATATCCTTTAGTAAATTTATATTATTTTTTTGCTTCTTTAACTTCAGGCAAATTTACCTTACCACCAGTTTCTTCAATTATTTTAAGAGCACCGCTTGATGCGTGTAAAACATTAAATGTAACTTTTTTAGCACTAAACTCACCGCCAGCAATTAGACGAACGCCATCTTTTGCACGACGAATAACACCAGATGCAACAAGTGCCGCACTGTCAATAACAGCTTTTGCATCAAGTTTACCTGCATCAATCGCTCTTTGTATTCTATCTAAGCGTACTGCATTGAGTTTTTTAGCAAACGGGTTGTTAAAACCACGTTTTGGCATACGCATGTGAAGTGGCATTTGCCCACCTTCAAAACCTTTAATCGCTACACCTGAACGAGACTTTTGCCCCTTCATGCCACGACCACCAGTTTTTCCTTTGCCAGAACCAATGCCACGCCCAACACGAATACGTTTCTTTGTAGCACCCGCATTATCACTAATTGTGTTCAAACGCATTTTTTTACCCTTTATAATTCTAGATCCTTTTTATTTTGATGATATCAAAATTAGGCTCTAAGTCTTTGTTTGTTGCATTTTCGAGCTGGATAACTGCGTACACTTATCCCACTTTTCTTGAAAATGCTTATTTCTCGTCAACAACGCTTACGAGATGAGAGATTTTATTAATCATGCCACGTACTTGTGGAGTATCTTTTAGTGTGCGAGTGCGGTTCATCTTATTGAGACCAAGACCAACAAGTGTTGCACGTTGCTTTTTTTCACGTCGAATCGGTGATCCGGTTTGTTTTACTGTTACTGTTTTATCAGCCATTATCTTCTCCTAAGCTCAATTTATTGCTAAATTAAGCATCAACCCCTGCATCACTGCGGCGAGCCTGTAATTCTGAAACTTTTAGTCCACGACGATTAGCAACTGAGCGAGGGCTATCAACATTTTGTAGCGCATCAAATGTAGCTCTAATCATATTATATGGATTTGCACTACCTTGCGATTTCGCAACAATATCGTTAATGCCAAGCGTTTCAAATACTGCACGCATTGGACCACCAGCAATAATACCAGTACCTGGAGGCGCTGCACGTAAAATAACTTTACCAGCTCCGTGACGTCCCTTTACATCATGATGCAAAGTGCGGGCTTCACGCAATGGAACACGAATTAGCTGACGCTTAGCCTGTTCACTTGCCTTACGAATAGCTTCTGGAACTTCACGAGCTTTGCCGTGACCAAAACCTACACGACCCTTTTGATCGCCAATCACCACGAGTGCCGCAAAGCTAAAGCGTTTACCGCCCTTTACCACTTTGGCCACACGATTAATATGCACTAGGCGATCTACAAATTCGCTCTCACGCTCTTGATCTTTTCTCATCGCTTGTCTTTCATTTACCTAATTGTTCAATTTATCTTTTATTAAAACTTCAACCCAGCCTCACGAGCGCCATCTGCCAAAGCTTTTACGCGACCATGAAAAATATATGATCCACGATCAAAAACCACTTCACTAACTTTAGCTTTTTTAGCACGTTCAGCTATTAATTTACCAGCCTCAACAGCAGCTTCTTGTGAAGAGCCTTTTTTGATCTTTGATTTAATGTCACTATCCAATGTTGAAGCCGCAACTAATGTGTTACCAGTGCTATCATCAATGATTTGCGCATAAATATTTTTATCGGAGCGAAAAACACTAAGACGAGGACGACCAGCGGCACGAGCTTTAACTGCTTTGCGTACTCTTGCCTTACGGCGGTTTGTGGTATTATTTCGATTTGCCATCTTAGTCTAGTCCTTAATTTGAAAAGATTATCTCTTCTTATTTATTTCTTTTTGCCTTCTTTGCGGAAAACAAATTCATCTGCATAACGTACACCTTTGCCCTTATAAGGCTCTGGTGGGCGAAAAGCACGAATATTTGCAGCTACTTGCCCAACTTGTTGTTTATCAATACCTGTAACAATAATTTCAGTTGGTGATGGAGTTGCTAATTTTATTCCGCTTGGTGCTTTATAAATAACATCATGAGAAAAACCAAGTAACAGCTTTATATCAGAGCCTTGCATTGCAGCACGAAAACCAACGCCACTAATTGCTAGTTTTTTCTCAAAACCTTTTGTAACACCTGTAACAATATTTTGCACAAGCGAGCGGAATGTTCCCCAAGCAGCACGAGCTTCTTTGGTTTCATTCACAGGCTCAATTACGATGCCTTCATCTGTCTGTTTGGCATTTACAACATCGATTAATTCGACACTGAGCTCGCCCTTTGGACCTTTTGCTGTTACCGTTTTATTATTAATCGTGACGCTTGCGCCATTTAACTTAACGGGTTGTTTGCCAGTACGTGACATATTTTCAAACCTTCTTGGTTCTAACCTTTTTCAGGCCTACCTTGTTTTCTTTTTAACACCGATCATTCTTCAACTAGAAGACGCGGCACAATACTTCACCACCAACATTTTTTGAGCGAGCTTCATGATCCGCCATAACGCCTTTTGGCGTACTTAAGATTGAAACACCTAGTCCATTTGCAACTAGTGGTATGTTTTTTACAGATGCGTAAACACGACGACCAGGACGTGATACACGTTGTAATTCACGAATAACGGGTTCTTCATCAAGGTATTTTAACTCAATACTAAATTCAGAAGAGCCATTATCAAATTTTGTTTCTGAATAGTCACGAATGAAACCTTCAGATTTTAGAACATCTAAAACACTACCACGTAATGTTGAAGCAGGTGTAACAACATTATCACGCAAACGCATATGTGCGTTTCTAATGCGAGTTAACATGTCACCGATTGGATCAGAAAGAGCCATATTGTTTTCTCCTTACCAGCTTGACTTAACGAGGCCAGGAATTTGACCAAAATTACCAAGTTCGCGTAATGCGATGCGGCTTAATTTTAATTTACGATAATAACCACGTGGACGACCGCTAATTTCACAACGATTACGCACCCGAACAGGAGACGCATTACGTGGCAATTCAGAAAGCGTAATGGTTGCCTTAAAACGCTCATCTAGTGGCAAAGTCTTATCATTGATAATTGCTTTGAGCGCTGAACGCTTGCCCGCATATTGCTTTGAGAGCAATATGCGTCTTTTATTTTTTTCAATCGAGCTAGTCTTAGCCATTCATTTAGTCCTTTTTATATCCACTCAATTATTGAATGAAGGGAAATTTGAAAGCAGCAAGAAGAGCACGTGCTTCTTCATCAGTCTTTGCAGTGGTACAAACAATAATATCCATACCCCACATCTGATCTACTTTCTCATAATCAATTTCAGGAAACACGATATGTTCCTTAATGCCCATTGCGAAATTGCCACGCCCATCGAAACTTTTTGCGTTAAGCCCACGAAAATCTCGAACACGAGGCAATGCGATATTCACAAAGCGATCGACAAAATCGTACATACGACTTTTGCGCAATGTTACTTTAACGCCAAGCGGCATATCTTCACGCACCTTAAAACCAGCAATAGATTTACGTGCATAAGTGATGATTGGCTTTTGACCAGCAATCAGTTCCATATCAGCAGCAGCTGATTTAATTTTCTTAGTATCAGCTACAGTTTCACCAACCCCCATATTGAGGACAATTTTATCAAGTTTTGGAACTTGCATTGGGTTTTTATAACCAAACTCTTTAGTCATTTTAGCACGAATAATATCATTATATTCTGTGCGAAGACGTGGGATATATATATTAGCCATCGATAGTTTCTCCACTACGTTTGGCGAATCTTGTTTTCACGCCGTCTTTAATTTGAAATCCAACTCTGGTTGGCTTGCCTGTCTTTGGATCAGCAAAAGCCAAGTTAGAAAGATGAATTGAAGCTTCTTTAGAATAGATGCCCGCTTCTTGAGATTGTGTTTGCTTAGTATGACGGCGCATCATGTTTACACCTTGAACTAAAGCACGGTTTTTATTGACGATAATTTCTAAAACCTCGCCAGTTTTACCTTGATCTTTACCTGTTAACACGACGACTTTATCGCCTTTTTTAATTTTAGCGGCCATTTTTACAGCACCTCCGGCGCAAGAGAAATAATTTTCATGTGCTTCTTTGCACGTAATTCACGTGGCACTGGGCCAAAAATACGAGTGCCAATAGGCTCTTGGTTAGCATTTATCAAAACTGCTGCATTTTTATCAAAGCGAATTACAGTACCATCATTGCGACGAATTTCAAAAGCGGTACGAACCACAACAGCCTTCATCACCTGACCTTTTTTCACTTTTCCACGTGGAATAGCGTCTTTAATTGATACCACAATAATATCACCAACAGATGCATATTTGCGGTGTGAACCGCCTAACACCTTGATGCACATTACACGACGAGCGCCTGAATTATCGGCTACCTCTAAATTTGTTTGCATCTGAATCATTTTCTTGATGCCCTTTATTAATTGCGGATTATCACTATGATTTACCGCGACCTAAATTATTACTCATTAAGCGTTAGAGATTACTCTCCAGCGCTTATTCTTTGAAATCGGAACACATTCCACAATAGACACCATCTCGCCGATTTTAATCGTATTTGATTCATCGTGCGCATGGTACTTCTTGGAACGGCGAACCGTTTTCTTTAATAGTGGGTGAGTAAAGCGACGCTCTACTCGTACCACGATTGTTTTTTCATTTTTGTCCGAAACTACTGTTCCGTGTAAAATTCGTTTTGGCATATCTTAACTCGTTTCTAAGCTTTTGCTTTGTTCTTCAGCAAGCACCGTCTTTACACGTGCAATATCACGACGCACTTCTCTAACCCGAGAAGTTGATTCTAATTGTTGTGTTGCTCTTTGAAAGCGCAAGTTAAACTGCTCTTTCTTTAGTGCAACTAATGTGTCTTTGAGCTCATCAATAGTCTTAGCTCTTACGTCACTGGCTTTCATCTTCTAAGCCCCTTAATCGGCAATGCGGCTAACAAACCGCGTTTTAATTGGCAGCTTCATTGCTGCAAGTCTTAGTGCTTCACGAGCTACTTCTTCGCTAACACCGTCTAATTCAAACATTACTCGTCCGGGATGAACTCGTGCTGCCCAATATTCTACTGAGCCTTTGCCCTTACCCATACGAACTTCTGTAGGCTTCTTTGAAACTGGCACATCAGGAAAAACCCTGATCCACACACGACCAGCACGTTTCATATGACGTGTCATCGCACGACGTGCAGCCTCAATTTGACGAGCCGTAACGCGCTCAGGCTCGAGTGCTTTAAGTCCAAACTGACCAAAAGTTAGTGTATAACCACCTTTGGCAACTCCGTGGATGCGACCCTTATGAGCTTTACGGAATTTAGTGCGTTTTGGTTGTAACATATTTCACCTATTCCTATCTTTTGGCCGTATCGTGGCGACGTGGTTTTTGTGATCCTGGTCCACCCGCTTCGCTTGCACGACGCTCGTGAGCTGAGGGGTCATGTTCCATTACATCACCTTTATAAATCCAAACTTTGATACCAATAATACCATAAGTTGTATCTGCTTCTGCAACACCATAATCAATATCAGCACGCAAAGTATGAAGAGGAACTCTGCCCTCACGATACCATTCTGTACGAGCAATATCTGTTCCACCTAAGCGACCTGCAACATTAACACGAATACCACCAATACCCATACGCATGGCTGTTTGCACTGCTCGCTTCATTGCACGACGAAATGCAACACGGCGTTCAAGTTGTTGTGCAATACCTTGAGCAACAAGATTAGCATCAACTTCAGGCTTACGAACTTCAACAATATTAATATTAACATCGCTTTCAGTAAATTTCTTAACTTTGCCCTTTAGCTTTTCAATATCAGCGCCTTTTTTGCCAATAACGATACCGGGGCGTGCAGTATGAATAAATACACGACATTTACGGTGTGGGCGCTCAATAGTAATCTTTGAAACCGCTGCTTGTTTTAGCTCTTTTTTGAGCATTTTGCGGATTTTAAGATCCTCTTGCAACAATGCGCCATATTCACCCTTATTGGCGAACCAACGAGATTCCCATGTGCGATTAATACCGAGGCGCAAGCCAATTGGATTTATCTTTTGACCCATTATACGGCCTCCTCAACTTCACGCACAACAATAGTTAAATGCGCAAAAGGTTTTTGAACTTGTGCTGATTTACCACGACCACGTGCACGAAAACGTTTCATTACCAGTGAATTTCCGACATAGGCTTCAGCAACAACTAAAGCATCTAGTTCAAGGTTGTGATTATTTTCAGCGTTAGCAATGGCGCTTTCTAATGTTTTTCTAACAGCATTAGCAATTCTTTTTGGTGAGAATGAAAGATCATCTAGTGCTTTTTGAACTTTTAAACCACGAATTTGCTGAGCTACAAGATTAAGCTTTTGCGGAGATGTGCGAACTGAGCGCAAAACCGCTTTGGCTTCATTATCTTTTAGAGCACGTAATGTTTTTGGCTTGCTCATGATTAACTCCTCTTAACCTTCTTGTCAGCCGTATGACCATAAAAGGTACGAGTTGGGGCAAATTCACCAAACTTATGACCAATCATATCTTCTGAAATATTTACAGGAATATGTTTTCTGCCATTATAAACGCCAAATGTTAGACCTACAAATTGAGGTAAAATCGTTGAGCGACGTGACCAAATTTTAATAACCTCATTACGACCGCTTTCACGGCTTTTTTCGGCTTTTTTTAATAAATACCCATCAACAAATGGGCCTTTCCAAACAGAGCGAGTCATATTCTATCTGCCCTTCTTCTTAGCGTGACGGGAGCGAACAATAAATTGATCGGTTGATTTATTCTTACGAGTTCTCTTACCCTTAGTTGGCTGTCCCCAAGGAGAAACTGGGTGACGGCCACCAGAAGTACGTCCTTCACCACCACCGTGCGGGTGATCTACTGGGTTCATGGCAACACCACGAACTGATGGGCGTCTGCCAAGCCAGCGATTACGGCCGGCTTTACCAAGATTGGTATTTGAGTGATCTGGATTTGAAACTGCACCAACTGTTGCAAGACAAGTTCCATGAACTTTACGTTGCTCACCAGAATTAAGACGCAAAGTTGCCCAACCCTGATCACGACCAACATATTGCGCATAAGCCCCAGCTGAGCGAGCAACCTGTGCCCCTTTGCCCGGTTTCATCTCAATATTATGAACGATTGTTCCAACTGGCATTCTTTCAAGCGGCATAGTGTTACCCGGCTTAACGTCAACAGCGTCACGAGAAGAGATAACCTTATCCCCTGCCCCAAGACGTTGAGGTGCCACAATATATGCTTGCTCACCATCATCATAAGTAATTAGTGCAATGAAGGCTGTGCGGTTTGGATCATATTCAATCCGCTCAACAGTGCCCACCACATCATATTTTGTGCGCCTAAAATCAATCAAACGATATGTGCGCTTATGACCACCACCACGCCGACGTGATGTAATGCGACCTTTATTATTGCGACCACCTGATTTGGTGAGGCCTTGTGTCAATTTCTTGACTGGCTTGCCATTATGAAGCTCTGAGCGGTCAATGCCGATAAGAGCGCGCCTACCTGGCGAAGTTGGATTATATTGCTTTAATGCCATTTATCTTTTCCTCGCCTATAGACCTGTCGCAATGTCAATGTGTTGACCATCAACAAGAGTGACTATTGCTTTTTTAACATCAATTCTACGGCCCTTAATTCCACGAAAACGCTTCGTCTTGCCTTTGCGAATATTTGTATTTACTGCTTTAACCTTAACAGAAAACAACGCTTCAACAGCCTTTTTAATTTGCGGCTTAGTTGCATCTATTGCTACATCAAATACTACTTGATTATTTTCAGAAGCAATAGTTGATTTTTCTGTAACTACTGGGTTGCGGATAATATCGTAATTTGAAACTTTACTCATGCTAGTCGTGCCTCCAAAGCAACAATTGCAGCTTTAGTTAAAACAAGCTTATTGCGACGTAAAATATCATATACATTAATACCCTGAACTGGAAGAACATCAATCATTGGCACATTTTGCGCACCAAGTGAGAAATTCTTATTTAGTTCTGCACCATCAATAATCAATGCATTGCTCAAACCAAGAGTTTCAAATAATTTTCTTGCGCTAGAAGTTTTAGCATCTTTCGCTTCTGCTTTATCAAGCACGATTAACTCGCCAGCTTTTGCCTTTGCACTAAGCGCATGTTTCAGCGCTAATGCACGAACTTTTTTCGGCAGAACAAAAGCATGTGATCTTGGGGTTGGACCAAAAGCACGGCCACCACCTCTAAAAAGATTAGCTTTTCTGGTTGAGTGACGTGCGCCGCCCGACCCTTTTTGTGGTACAAATTTTTTCATTGAACCACGAATTTCTGAACGGTTCTTAACATCGTGCGTACCAGCTTGGCGTTTTGCTAATTGATAACGAACCATGCGCTGTAAAATATCTTGTCGTGGCTCAAGACCAAACAATTTCTCATTCAAATCAATTTTACCAGAAGCTTTGCCGCTAAGATTTGTAACTTTAAGTTCCATTATTCTTCTCCTCCCTCAGCAGCTTCATTTGCAACAGCTTTTTCAGCAGTTTTCACTTCTTTTTTAGCTTCTACTTTAACTTCAGGAGCTTTGAAAGAACCCGGAAATGCAACATCTTTTGGTGATGGCTTTTTAACAGCGTCTTGAACTCTAATCCAACCACCCTTTGATCCCGGAACAGAACCTTTTACCATAATAAGACCACGTTCAACATCTGTTTTAACAACTTCAACATTTTGCGTAGTCACTCGCTCATCACCCATGTGACCAGCCATTTTCTTGCCCTTGAAAACTTTACCCGGGTCTTGTGAGTTACCAGTTGAGCCATGCGATCTGTGAGAGATTGAAACACCGTGAGTTGCACGAAGCCCGCTAAAATTGTGACGTTTCATTGCGCCAGCAAAACCCTTACCAATCGATGTACCGGTTACATCAACTAACTGACCTTCTTTGAAATGATCAGCAAGCATAGATGAGCCAACTTCAATAAGGTTTTGCTCACTAACACGAAATTCACCAACGTGGCGCTTTGGCTCAACTTTAGCAAACGCAAATTGCCCGCGTTGAGCTTTTGGTGTGTTCTTAACTTTTGCGGCACCAGCTCCAAGTTGCAAAGCGGTATAGCCATCTTTATCTACAGTTCGCTGAGCTACCACTTGGCAGTTTTGCAGACCCAAAACGGTGACAGGAATAAGAGTTCCGTCCTCGTTAAATATGCGGGTCATTCCCAGCTTCTGAGCGATCAATCCAGAGCGCATCACTTCTACCTTCTTTCAAGCTTAAGAGATAATTTTTGTAATAAAATCATTCTCTTGTTATAGTTTTTGCATTTTCAACTTCAAGGAAAAACCAAGAAGCAAATGCCTAAAGTTTAATTTCTACATCTACACCAGAGGCAAGATCTAGCTTCATAAGTGCATCAACAGTTTGCGGTGTTGGATCAATAATATCCAAAAGCCTCTTATGTGTGCGAATTTCAAATTGTTCACGACTTTTCTTGTCCACGTGCGGCGAGCGGTTGACGGTATATTTGTCAATTCTCGTTGGCAGTGGGATTGGACCACGAACTTGAGCACCAGTACGCTTCGCCGTATTGACGATTTCACGTGTTGAGCTATCTAGCACACGATGGTCAAACGCTTTAAGCCTTATGCGAATGTTTTGAGAATTCATCTGTCTTCTTTTCTAACTGTTAAAGTGATGCGACACTTATGCGCCGCATCAAAACATTTATTTATTCAACTAATCAACGATTTTTGCAACAACACCTGAACCAACTGTTCTTCCACCTTCACGAATAGCGAAACGTAGTTTCTCTTCCATGGCGATTGGAACGATAAGTTCAACGTTAATTTCAACATTATCACCCGGCATAACCATTTCCACACCATCTTTAAGAGTTACAACACCTGTAACGTCTGTTGTACGGAAGTAAAATTGTGGGCGGTAATTTGTGAAGAATGGAGTATGACGGCCACCTTCATTTTTTGTCAAAATATATGCTTCTGCAATAAATTTTGTGTGCGGATTAACTGATCCCGGCGCACAAAGCACTTGACCACGTTCAACTTGCTCACGATCAATACCACGAATAAGCGCACCAATATTATCACCCGCTTCACCTCTATCAAGCAATTTGCGGAACATTTCAACACCAGTACAAGTTGTTTTTTGTGTTTCTTTAATGCCAACGATTTCAATTTCATCACCAACGTTAATAACACCACGTTCAACACGACCAGTAACAACTGTACCACGGCCTGAAATTGAGAAAACATCTTCAATCGGCATTAGGAACGGCTGATCAATCGGACGAACAGGTTGTGGGATATATTCATCAACTGCTTTCATTAGCTCAAGAATTGCGTTTTTGCCAATTTCGTCATCACGACCTTCAACAGCTGCAAGAGCTGAGCCACGAATGATTGGAATATCATCACCAGGAAAATCATACATATCAAGCAATTCACGAATTTCCATTTCAACAAGCTCAAGTAGCTCTTCATCATCTACTTGATCAACTTTATTTAGGAACACTACCATAGCTGGAACACCAACCTGTTTCGCCAACAAGATATGCTCACGAGTTTGAGGCATTGGGCCATCAGCTGCTGATACAACAAGGATACCACCATCCATTTGGGCTGCACCAGTAATCATATTTTTGACATAATCGGCGTGACCTGGGCAATCAACGTGCGCATAGTGACGATTTTCTGTTTCATATTCAACGTGAGCAGTTGAAATTGTAATGCCACGAGCTTTTTCCTCAGGAGCTTTATCAATTTCATCAAATGCAGTTGCTACGCCACCACTTGCTTCAGCTAAAACCTTAGAAATAGCAGCAGTTAGAGTTGTTTTACCATGATCAACGTGACCAATTGTACCGACGTTACAGTGTGGCTTACTGCGATCAAATTTTTCTTTAGCCATTTTCTTTCTCCGTTTTCATTAGCTCTAAGAGCCAACCTTCTAATCTAATTAATTTATTCAAAATCAGGAATATTTTTCCATAACTTCGACGGCAACCGCTTTGGGTACCTGTTCATAGTGATCAAACACCATAGTATATTGTGCGCGACCCTGACTCATGGAGCGCAAATTATTTACATAACCAAACATATTGGCAAGTGGTACATACGCATTAATTACTTGAGCAATACCACGACTTTCAGTGCCCTGAATTTGTCCACGACGTGAATTAAGATCGCCAATAACATCACCCATATAGTCTTCAGGCGTTACAACTTCAACCTTCATTACAGGCTCAAGTATTTTTGGCCCCGCTTGAGCTAAAGCTTCACGAAAACCTGCACGACCTGCAATTTCAAAAGCCAGAACCGAACTATCAACATCGTGATAAGCACCATCATTAAGCGTTACTTTTACGTCAATAATAGGGAAGCCGATTAAAATACCAGCACCCATAACGCTATTGATACCTTTTTCAACACCCGGAATATATTCTTTTGGAACATTACCGCCAACAACTTTTGATTCAAAGGTGAAACCTTCACCGACTTCATTTGGCTCAATAGTCATCTTAACACGAGCAAACTGACCAGAACCACCGGATTGTTTTTTATGGGTATAATCAATATCAGTTGAGCGAGTAATAGTCTCACGATAAGCAACTTGTGGCTGGCCAATATTTGCTTCAACACCAAATTCACGCTTCATACGATCAATCAAAATATCAAGATGCAATTCGCCCATACCAGCAATAATTGTTTGCCCACTCTCTTCATCTGATTTAACTCTAAAACTAGGATCTTCTGCCGCCAAACGATTTAGCGCAATGCCCATTTTTTCTTGATCAGCTTTAGTTTTTGGCTCAACCGCAATTTCAATAACAGGATCAGGAAACTCCATACGCTCCAAGATAACTGGCGAACTAGCAGCTGAAAGCGTATCACCTGTTGTTGTATCTTTAAGACCAACGATTGCTACAATATCACCAGCAAACGCTTCAGTAATTTGCTCACGAGAATTTGAGTGCATTTCAAACATACGACCAACACGCTCACGCTTGTCCTTAACGGTATTTTGAACCATTGAGCCTTGCTCTAACTTACCTGAGTAAATACGGCAAAATGTAAGTGATCCCATATGCGGATCATTAGCAATCTTAAATGCTAACATTGAGAATGGAGCATCATCGGATGGCTCACGAATAACTTCTTCTTCAGTTTTTGCATCAATTCCAGTAATAGGAGGAACATCAAGAGGAGACGGAAGAAAGTCAATCACTGCATCAAGTAATGGCTGGACACCTTTGTTTTTAAAGGCAGAACCACAAAGCACAGGGAAAAACGTCACATCGCAAGTACCCTTGCGGATAAGCCTACGAATAGTATCATTATCAGGCATTTCACCTTCAAGATAAGCCATCATTACATCATCATCAAGATCTGCAATAGTTTCTATCATTTTCAAACGAAACTCTTGTGCTTTTTCTTTAAGGTCTTCAGGAATTTCAACAACGTCCCACTGCGCACCAAGATCTTCTGAACGCCAAATACGTGCATTCATCTCAATCAGATCAACAATACCAACAAATTCACTTTCAGCACCAATTGGAAGCTGAGTAACAACTGGAGTACCACCAAGACGGCTTTCAATCATTTCAACACAACGATAGAAATCAGCGCCAATTTTGTCCATTTTATTGACAAAAATCATACGTGGAACTTTATATTTATCAGCTTGACGCCAAACAGTTTCAGTTTGCGGCTCAACACCAGCATTGGCATCAAGAAGCGCTATTGCACCATCAAGCACTCGCAATGATCTTTCAACTTCGATAGTAAAATCAACGTGGCCTGGTGTATCAATTATATTAAAGCGATGCTTTTTGCCGTCACGATCGTTCCAAAAAGTGGTGGTTGCGGCAGAGGTAATAGTGATACCACGCTCTTGCTCTTGCTCCATCCAATCCATAGTGGCAGCGCCATCATGAACTTCACCGATCTTGTGACTTTTCCCCGTATAATAAAGGATACGTTCGGTAGTTGTGGTCTTACCCGCATCAATATGCGCCATAATACCAAAATTACGGTAATCTTTAATGTCGTACTCACGTGCCATAATATTAACTCTAAACCTCTACCAACGATAATGCGAGAATGCACGGTTGGCATCTGCCATCTTGTGCGTATCTTCACGTTTTTTAACTGCTTGCCCACGACCATTAACTGCATCCATCAATTCACCTGAAAGACGGCCAACCATAGTATCTTCACCACGCTTACGAGCGCTCTCAATTAGCCAACGAATAGCAAGTGCTTGTTGGCGTTCTGTACGAACCTCAACTGGAACCTGATAAGTTGCACCACCAACACGGCGAGAGCGAACTTCAACTGAAGGACGAATATTTTCTAGCGCTTGATGAAACACAGAAATTGGGTCTTGCTTTGAACGTTCAAGCACCAAATCAAACGCACCATATACAATACGCTCAGCGGTAGATTTTTTACCATCTAGCATTAATGAGTTCATAAACTTAGTTACAACTAGATCGCCAAATTTGGGATCTGGATTAACTTCACGTTTTACTGCACGGTGCCTACGAGACATATCTATGTTTTCCTATTTATTTTGGACGCTTAGCGCCATATTTTGAACGGCGCTGTCTACGGTCTTTTACGCTTTGCGTATCAAGCACGCCACGTAAAATATGATAACGAACACCCGGAAGATCACGAACACGACCACCACGAATAAGCACAACAGAGTGCTCTTGCAGATTATGTCCCTCACCCGGAATATATGAAATTACTTCACGCTGATTAGTCAAGCGCACCTTGGCAACTTTACGCAAAGCAGAATTCGGTTTCTTTGGTGTTGTTGTATAAACACGAGTGCAAACGCCACGCTTTTGTGGGTTAGCCTCCATCGCAGGAACTTTATTACGCTTTGGCTTTTTTTGCCTTGGCTTTCTTATCAGTTGGTTAATGGTCGGCATTTTCGCTCAAACCCTTAGTTTTACTGTTTCAATTCTCTCTTTTTGAATAGGCACAACATACATTCAAAACGCTAGCCCGTCCCTATTAGGGGGCGGTAGCGTCTTTTCTTACACAGCGGAACACTTTATCTATCTCACGCCGATGGGCTGGATTTCAAAACATTCATGTACTCGACGATGTTAGCGTCTATTCCCTAAGCGATGTGTTTGATCTGTCTGATTACCCAATCTTTGCGATTGAAAACCTAAAAACAAAATCACGACCTAACGCGAAGTTGGGCTGGCTATACCTTCCCCTAGCATCCTCGTCAAGGAAATTTAGCATATTTTTCAAAAATAATGCCCCTATTATTAAAAACACTGTTTTTATAAGAATTAATGGACTATTAAAAGCAAATTGACAGTTTTTTTACTCAAAAATTACGTAATTGGGTCAGAATTACGTAACTAATCTTTATCTATGCCTCACATTAATAATTCACAGCGAATCTGATTGGCAGAATCAAATTTTGCTTGTTAATTTCAATTTTAATGTGCTTTATGATTAGCATATAATTATTCAACAATGAATGGAGATGATAATGAATATCAAAATTATAGCATTTGTAGCTTTATCCTCAGTAGTATTTTCCTCTAATTCTTTTGCACAAACGCTAATTGATGGGTCAAACATAGATGAAATTGTAAATATTGCTACAGGTTATGGATCTGCTACTTTGCAACGTAATGATGAGGGAGAACCTGCTATAAGAGGTAGGATTGAGGGCAACCCATATTACTTAACTTTTAGGAACTGCACAGAAGAGAATTCTTGTGAAGATTTCTATTTTCAATCATTTATAATCAAGCCAGTTATAGATTTTAAAAAAGCCAACGAGTGGAATTTTAATAAGCGTTGGACAAAACTATATTTTGACGATGACGATGACGCAACGCTTGAAATGGATGTTAATCTTGGTGGTGGCGTTACAATTACTAATGTTGAGCAAGCTTTTTCTATATGGTCGCAACATATGGAAAGCTTTTATGATGATTTTTTGGAGAAGAAGTAATGGGTTTTATATATCTCACGCTAACTCGCTTTTCTTTCCGCTCACGCCGCTAGGCTGCTCACGCTCCGACCTGCCGATCCGAAGCTCGAAGAGCGTAGGTTGGTGGGGCGGCACACTTTATCCCGCTCACGCCACTAAGGCTAGCGCTGGCGTGCCCAAGGCTCGCTGTACTGATAGAATAAATATTAAACGTTAGTAGAATTTATCTCACGTTGCTTAATCATCGTTTATTGACGTGCTTTTAAGTTTTTTGTGAAATATCTGTTTGATGATTAAAAAACTTGCACAATATCTAATATTGATTCTAATTGCATTTGCTCCTTTGAGTGCATTTTCACAAACCTTAATTGATGGCTCAAACATTGATGAAATTGTTGTGACCGCTCGCCAGTTTGGCAGTGCTACACTTTCTTATCAGGCAGATCGCAATCCAAAAATAATCGGTAAAATTGATAATATTCCCTATTCCATCAGATTTAGGAATTGTTCTACGCAATTTATTTGCGAGGATATGAATTTTCGAGTTGGGTTTTTAATTAAGCCAACGAGTGAAATTATCAATAAATGGAATCAAGCTAAGCGTTTTTCTAGGGCGTATCTTGATAATGAGGGCGATGCAATTTTAGAGATGGATATTATTTTGCAGGGCGGAATTTCTGAGGCCAATTTAAGCGAAACATTTTCTTATTGGCGATTGTCCCTTGCTGGTTTTACTTCTCATATTGGCTTCAAATAATCAACTCAGATACATCACACTCCAAGTAGCAGTCTTGGTAAATAAAGCACAATAGCTGGAAAGGCTATTAAAGCCGCAATGGTTAGCGCATCAGCGATGAAAAATGGTGATACGCCCCAAAACACATCTTGCACCGAAATATCAGGTCGCACCCCTGCCACCACAAAACAATTTAGCCCAATGGGCGGCGTAATTAGACATAGCTCCGCCATCTTCACCACAATAATGCCAAACCAAATTGAAAAACCAACCGCACCCATACCAAATGCCGCATCTGCCGCCAACACATCTTCACCACCATTTAGCGCAATCACCGCAGGATAAACTATTGGGAGCGTCAAAACCAACATGCCGATTGCGTCCATAAACATGCCCAACACGGCGTAGGCCAATAATATCATTACTAAAATCATCATCGGGCTGGCACTAAGTGAAGTAATCCAATCTGAAAAAACACCGGGTAAATCTGCAAAGCCTAAAAAGCGTACATAAATCAAAACGCCCCAAATAATAGTGAAAATCATCACCGATAATTTTGCAGTTTCAAGCAATGCTCTTTTTAGCTGTTGCCAGCGCATACCCTTTAGTAGTGCCATAATAAGTACCACAAAAGCCCCAAGCGCCCCACCCTCAGTTGGCGTGCCCCACGCATCTCCGCCAAATGGATTATAGATAAAGAAAATAATTATCATCACCACAAAGAAAATCGGGAACACTCCGGGTAAAGAAGCAAAGCGTTCTTTCCAAGTAAATCCTGTAACGGGCGGCCCTAGTTTTTTCCAAACCATCGCCATAAGAACAATCATGCCGCCATATATAAGCGCAGAAAACGCACCCGGTAAAAACCCAGCAATTAATAATGCCCCAACATCTTGCTCAACAATAATCGCATAAATCACCAAAATAGCTGATGGTGGAATTAGCGAAGCCAGCGTGCCAGCCGCTGCAACAACACCAGCGGCAAAGCGCTTATCATAACCAATTTTAAGCATTTCAGGAATTGCAATGCGAGCAAAAACCGCACTAGTTGCAACTGATGCACCAGAAACGGCAGCAAAACCAGCCGTTGCAAATACTGTCGAAACCGCTAAACCACCCGGAAGCCAAGCAATCCATTTTTTCGCCGCATCAAACAGCGATTTAGTCAAGCCAGCATAATAGGCTAAAAAACCAATAAGAATAAATGTCGGAATAAGCGAAAGCGCTTGCATAGAAATTTTTGAATGTGGTACTTGGCCAGCAGTTTTCACCGCAACCGTTAGCGCCCAAACAAAATCATCACCAGCATAATTTTTCTTCGCCCAAAACACCCATACCAAACCAACAAGGCCTGTTAAAGCAGCGGCAAAGCCAACTCGCATACCCGCAAATACTAAAAATAACATTCCGCCCGAAACAATAAGCCCAATAGTTGTACTATCCATTACAAGCGCTCCTGCTTATTTTGTTCTATATCATCATCAAAACCCGAAACCGTTTCAGCTTCTTTAGCGGCAACAGTTGCCGCATCTTCAACCAATGGCACGGCAATGGGCGAGCTTGTGCCTGAAATTATGGCGCTTAAATATCCCCATAATTGCAAAAATAAGCGCAAAACAAGTACCGAAAAAGCAACTGGAATTAAAAGTTTCATTGGCCATAATGGCAAGCGAATATCAAGACTAGAATCTCTACTCCATAGGGGCGCAGACATATCAAAACTGCGCTGAAAATGCGCAAATGTTCCCCAAACAATCAGCATCATAAGAATAAGCATCGCCAAAGTAGTAATAAATTCGGCAACCCAAAGCGAGCGACCTTTTAGCTTGCCAATTAAAATATCCATACGAATATGACCACCAAGCCGTTGCACATAAGCAATTCCCATAAAGGCAATTAACGGCATGGCTTGCTCTATCCAATCAACATAACCGGGGATTGGCTGATTAAAAATATTACGACCACTAACGCTAACAACCGCCAATAATACGAGACCGAAAACCGCCAAACCACTAACAAGTGCTAAAACCGTCTCGACCTTAAAAAGCGATCGATCCAAACGACTAAGAAGCGACTTATCTTCTAATACTGATGATGCGCCAGACATTATTCACTCCCCAAAAAAACCTTGCCCCAAAAAAGAAACTTGCCGCCAACATTGCTGATGGCGACAAGTATTAATCATAATTAATTACTTAGCAATCAAGCCAGTTACAAGATCATATAGCTCTTGTGCTGGAAGGCCACGTGCATTATTTTCTTCAATCCACGCGGCAGCCGCAGGCCCTGCAACTGCTTCTTTAAAGGCTGCAAGTTCTGCATCAGTATAAGTAATGCTTTCAATGCCTTTTTCAGCTAGCTTTGGACCCCAAGCGTCCATTGTTTTGCCGTTATATGAAGCAATATAGAAATCTAGCGCTTCATCAACAGAGCCAAGAAGTGCTTCTTTATTTGCATCTGTTAGAGCATTAAGAGCATCAGTATTGACAACAACTGGGCAGTTTACTGTTCCCGGATTTAGGTTAGTTGTCCACCATTTTCCGCTTTCAACAGTACCAAACGCCATATGAGCATGTGGAGCAAAAGCTACAGCTTTTACAACGCCACTATCAAGTGCTTGGCGTACTTCTGATGCAGACATTGAAGTTGGCACAGCATCAATCGCTGCCATTGCTTTACCAATACCACCAGTTGCACGAACTGTTAGGCCTTTATAATCTGCCAAAGTTTTAGGCGCATCACCAACACCAACAATATTATATTGCGGTAGTGGAGAAGGCATCAACAAAGTTGCGTTCCAGCGAGCTAAATCCGCAGCAACCGCTGGGTTTTTATAAACTGCTTGTGAAATTTCACGCTCTTGCTCTAGTGTTGTTACACCAAGAAACGGCAATTCTAGAACTGTAATTGATGGGTTTTTATCGGCATGATAACCAGCACAAAACTGCGCCATTTCAAAAGCACCAATAGAAATACCATCAAGATTTTCTTTATTCTTAGATAGTCCGCCATAAGAAAGATTTAGCGTAAATTCGCCTTTAGTTTTTTCGCTCACCAATTCAGCAAGTTTTTCAACGTGAGCAGTAAAAGCGCGTGGCTTGCCCCAAAGCGAAACATTCCATTCAGTCGCCATTGCTTCACCAACAAATGCTAATGAAACCAGCGTAATTGCAGTAGTTTTAAGTAGATTTTTCAATTTTTTTCCTCCCAAAGGATATCTCAAAGCCATAACATTTGACTTTTCTGACGCTAAATTAAACAATAAAACACCATAAGCCCATGAAGAAATCCGCCTTATGCACAAAATCGCCCTGCGGATTATTGCCAATTTATGCAGTGACTAATGTGCTGAAATTCGCACTTGGATAAAATACTTGAATATTACCAGATATTAGGTAATTAAATTTAACTTTTCTTGATACAAATCAATGACATTTCCTGTTAAGTTATCTAGCCTAAATGCTGTAATATCTGCAATTCTGGTCTTGTTCGTCTAAGTAGACGATGCAGTTTTGCGCTGATCTTGCGGATAAATTTAACAATGGAGGTGGTAGTATGTTTCTTCTTAAATATGATGGGCGCAGGTTTTCTAAATCTAGCAAGATGTTATCAGTGGGTGCTCTTGCAGGTCTGGCTGGTGGGTTAGCAGAGATTTTATGGATTGCTTTATATAGCAACCTTTCAGGTAGTGAGGCAGCGATTGTAGCACGTGGAGTGACGCAGTCATTATTCCCTCAAATTACGACACTTAGCAGTTCATTATCATTGGGGATTGCAATCCATATGGCGCTAGCAATCATACTTGGAATAGCAATTTTAATTTTTGTGCGCTCTTTTTTGCCAAAAACAGCTCCAGCCATGCTTGAGCCGCTTATGGTTATTGGGTTGCTGGCTTTAGTTTGGGTAATAAATTTCTTCGTCATATTACCTGTTGTTAATCCATCATTTGTTACGCTGGTACCTTATAGCATAAGTTTAATATCCAAACTTTTATTTGGGATAAGTTCAGCTTTGATTTTTACTCTGTTCAATCAACAAAGTAGATCCAAAAATAGAGTTGAGAAAAAGTAGGGATATCCAATGGGTTTCTTGCATTCTTATCCTTGATTGAGGTCTTTGTGGGAGTGCTTGTCGCAAAGCAGTTCAGAATAGTCAAACGGTAGCATTATGGATTGCTTTACTCACCTAACGGCTCTCTTGCAATGACATCGAATATTATTCGCAGGGGGGCCCTATGCCCCTAAAGCAACTCATCTTTTCTTAATCCCAGCTTCACAATCTTCTCGTTTAGCGTGCGTCGCCCAATTCCTAGTGCTTCGGCTACTGCGTCCATACGCCCCTGATGATTTTTTATTGCTTGTCCTATTAGTTGCTTTTCAAATGCCGCCACTGCACCACGTAATGTTTCTGGCACATCGTCTGGCTCGCCATTGCGTGCTATTGCTTTTGCCACCGAGCCGCCGCCTCGCCTTGCCGCTAGCACTCGCCGTTCGGCAACATGGCGTAATTCACGCACATTTCCTGCCCATTCATGCGATAAAAGTGCTGCGATATCGTCTGAAGTGAATGCTAGAGTTGCAATTTCGTAAAGCAGTGCTTGCTGGCCTAAAAAATGCTCAAACAACAATATTATATCTTCTTTCCTCTCTCTTAGTGGAGGCAAATTTAAAACCACATTATTAAGCCGATAAAACAAATCTCGTCTAAACCGACCATGCTCAACAGCATTTTCTAAATTTTCATTTGAAGCAGAAATAATTCGCACATTTACCTTTGTTGGCGCACTATCCCCAAGCATAAAAAATTCTTGCGTTTCAATCACACGTAAAAATTTAGCCTGAATTTCAAGCGGCATAGTGCCAAGTTCATCAAGGAATAAAGACCCCCTATCAGCTCTCAAAAAAGCCCCATTGCTCTTACCCTTTACACCAAACATATAGGGTTCAAAGTTCTCTAGTGGAATAGTTGCGCAATTCATCACGACGAATGGCTCGCTTGCACGACCCCCAAGATCGTGCATAGCTCTGGCAACGAGGCTCTTACCAGTACCAGTTTCTCCTAATAACATCACAGGACTATCAGTTGCGCTAAGATCAAATATTTCCTCACGCAGTAATTTTATCTTAAAATTTTCTCCTAAAAATATTCTATCAAGCCCCGAAAGCGAGTTAAGCCTTGCTCTAAGTCGTGCAGTTTCTAGCGCTTGGCGATGTTGTCTTGCGCCATTTCTTAAAGCCGCTAACAAGCGATACGGATCAAATGGTTTTTCAATAAAACTATACGCCCCCTCCTGCATGGCTTTAACTGCAATAGGAATATCGCCATGAGCAGAAATCAAAACTATTGGCGGTGATAAATCATTCTTTATATTTTCCAATAATTCCAACCCACTCATAGCGGGCATTCTAACGTCGCTCAAAATAACATCAGGGCAAATATCTTTTAAGCGAGTAAGAACATCTTGCCCCTTAGTAAAAATCTCTACCTGCCAGCCCGATTTTTCAAGCAAGGTTTTAAGCGAATGACGCATTGATTTATCATCATCAACCACAAAAACCAGATGAGCAGTTTTACTTTGCGCTTCCATTATTCTTCCTTCTCAACAACTGGAATTTTTACGATAAAAATCGCACCACCGCTTTCAATATTCTCAGCTTCAAAAAACCCTTCATGCTCTTTAACAATCGCAGCCGAAATAGCCAGACCAAGCCCCATGCCATCTCCCGATGCTCGTGTTGTATGAAACGGCTCTTTTAATTGTTCAAGCGAGCTAGTCCCCAAACCATGCCCACTATCTTTAACCGATATAATGCCAAACTTGCCCTGTTTCTTTATAATTATTTCCATTTCACAAATGTTGCAATCCTCCATTGCAGCGATTGAGTTACGCACTAAATTTACCAGTACTTGCTCAAGGCGCAAGCGATTAGCCTTTACGAGTACAGGTTCTGGCGATAGTTTAACATTCAGCTTTATATTTGCGTCATTAATATCTGCACTAACTAAAATATCTGTGCCTGCCCAAAGTTTCCTAAGGTCAACTATTTCCATCTCTTTATCACTCGGCTTGGCAAAAAACCGCAACTGCTTAGTGATATTAATCATACGCCTAACAATGCCACTAAGATTTTTTATGCTTAGCTCTCGCTCTTTACTATCCTTATCAAATTCAGCCGCTGCAAGATAGTTTTGCATTGCCGAAATTGGCTGCCCCAATTCATGCGTAACGGATGCTGAAAGTTGCCCTAATGCCGCCAATTTACTGTTCCTCGCAAGTTCAGATTGCGCTCTTTCTAAGCGTCTTTCCGCAGCTCGCCTTTCATCAATCTCTTGGGCTAATTTTTTGTTAGTTTTTTGTAATTGTTCTCTGTCAGCTTGCGAGGCATTAAGGGCTGAGCGAATTCTTTCAGAACGTAAAAACACCGCCAAAGTAAGCAAAATTGAAGCAATAATTGCGAGGCCAATAACAGCAAACCATGCTCGCTCAACAACACGGCGCTCATCTGCTAAAAAGTGCAAAGTCCAGCCAAGCCGTGAAACTGAACTTTTGGCATGAATGTATTTTTTGCCGTTTAATACGACATTGCCCGCCCCTATATTTTCCCAATCT
>JAMONS010000087.1 GCA_027065555.1 Hyphomicrobiales bacterium
CGTCCAAGGTTGTTGCACCAATAGCATGTAATTCACCACGAGCCAGCGCTGGTTTTAATAGGTTTGAAGCGTCCATTGAGCCTTCCCCTTTGCCAGCTCCAACTAATGTATGCATTTCATCAATGAACAAAATGATTTTACCCTGAGCTGAAGTAACCTCATTTAATACGCCTTTTAAGCGCTCTTCAAATTCACCACGATATTTCGCACCAGCAATTAAAGAGCCCATATCTAACGATAAAAGCGATTTATCTTTTAGGCTTTCTGGCACATCGCCATTAACAATTCTAAGTGCTAGGCCTTCAGCGATTGCGGTTTTTCCAACACCGGGTTCACCAATTAAAACTGGATTATTTTTAGTGCGGCGTGATAGCACCTGAATAGTGCGGCGAATTTCTTCATCACGCCCAATTACAGGATCAAGTTTGCCGATCCGAGCTTTTTCTGTTAAATCCTGAGTATATTTCTTAAGCGCATCATATTGATTTTCTGCACTGGCACTATCGGCAGTGCGACCTTTGCGTAAATCATTTATTGCTTCATTAAGCGCTAATGGCTTCACTCCATTTGAGGTTAATAACTTACCTGCTTCGCTTGATTTTTCAATCACTATGCCTTGCAATAATCTTTCAACAGAAACATAACTATCGCCCGCTTTTTTAGCAGCGCTTTGCGCTGTTTCAAATATTTTTGCCATTTCTTGACTAAGGTATATTTGCTCATTGCCACCAGAAATAGTGGGTATTTTTTTTAATGCAGCTAACACTTCTTTACTAAGCGCTTTTGCATTACCAGAAGCGCTATTAACAAGGCCGCTTGCCATTCCCTCTTCATCATCAAGTAAAATCTTTAATAGGTGAAGGGAAGAAAATTTTTGATGCCCTTGCCCTAAAGCATAAGTTTGCGCACTTTGAATAAATCCACGTGCCCGTTCGGTATATTTTTCAAAATCCATAATTAATCTCCACTTTTCGCACAAGCCATTCGCCCATTATGGCACAAATCAGCTCACCGCTTTGGTAATTATGATAAATATAGGTATTGAGAAAAAAACAAAAAGGGGCAAAGATAAATCTATGCCATTTTTATATAAATAGTTTCGAAAAACTATTCAGCTGCGTCTGGCTTGCTGACACTATCTGTTACAAAAGCTGGCAACTCATCATTTGTAGTTTGAGGTTTTTGTTCATCGCTTTGAACAGTTTTATTTTCAGCTTGGCGCTTAACTCTTTTAGGGCGAGGCGCTCTTTGCTTAGTAGGCTCAGGAGCAGTTTTTTCTTTTGCTTCTTCGTTTGCAGGTTGATTATTTAGTTCTTTTTCATCATTACCTTGCGAAACATTGCTCTCATTAGCTTCATTTTTAGAATCAGTATTCTCTTGCCCCAAATTTTCTTGCCCAGAAGCAACATTCCCTTGTTTTGCAGCTTGCTTTTCTTGCTCTGCCGCTTGTCTTTCTTGGCGCTGCTGATTTTGCACTTGTTGATAGGCAAGAGCAGATGAAACAATACGAGAATAATGTTCAGCATATTGCAAATAGCTTTGCTCTAAAACTGAATCGCCTGAACTATGAGCATCACGGGCTAATTGCACGTATTTTTCTGCAACGCTTGTTGCATTACCCCTAATTTTCACATCTGGGCCATTAGATTCATAATTGCGAGTTAGTGGGTTCGAGCCACCTTGCCGACGATTGGAGTTATTGCGCCCCCGTGATCGTTTATTCTGATTATTTGGTCTCATACTTTGTTAAAAGCTCTTTTCTTGCTCTCTTAAATATAAAGAGAAATCTATGTAAATATATTTCACAAAATATATCCATCTAAAGACCAGCCCCAATTATTAAACATTTTCAAATTATTTTTATCTTTTCAAACCTTAAACAAGGTCATATTGATAAATCAAAGTCATATATAATGTCTTCATATATAATGTCTTATGAGCGGGTGGTCGCCATTGTTGCCTATCATTTGCACCATATAGCAGATTGACATTAACTGCTTTGTTTACTGATTCCAAGCAAAAAAACTAAAAATCGCACTTTTAATCAGCAAAATGCTTAAGATTTTGAAAAACCAACGCTCGTGCAATCCCTGACAGGTCTAATTTTTGCTCAAAAAGCGTAAATCCCTCTCCTAAAAACATCTCAATAATTTCGCCCTCTTGCCCAATACCAAATTCTACAATTACAAATCCATTGTCATTTAGATAGTTTTTTGCATTACGTGCAATTATTCTATATGGCTCTAGCCCGTCCTCACCGCCATCGAGAGCCAAAACAGGGTCAAAATCTTTTACCTCTTTTGCCAGAGTAGCAATTTCTTTAGTTTCTATATAGGGAGGATTAGAAATAATAACATCAAACTTTTTATTCGTGTTTAATCGTTCAAACCAATTGCCTCGTAAAAACCTAATGCGCTCTAAAACATTGTGAAATCTAGCATTGCTCTTTGCTATTTCAAGCGCCTCTTGGCTTATATCGGTGCCAAGTCCAACTAAATTATCATTATTGGCCAATATTGAAATAATAATGCAACCGCTACCAACACCAAGCTCTAACAATTTCAAATTTTGATTTTCGCCAATTTGCTCAAGACAAATATCAACCAAAAGTTCGCTTTCAGGACGTGGAACTAATGTCTTTTTATTAAGTTTAAACTCTAGTCCGTAAAATTCTTTTTTACCCAAAATCCTAGCTACTGGTTCGCCATTTAATCGTCTCTTAGCTAATTCTTCAAGACGCATTAATTGCTGCTCTGTAACTTGTTGATTTTCATTAGTTGCCAATTCAAGAGAATTTAATTTAAAGGCATGTTCAGCCAAAAGCCGTGCATCAAGCGAAGCATTATCAATATTGGCCTTGGTAAAATCATCACGTATTTTTCGCCATGTTTTGCTAATGCTATTAAGATTTTCCATTTTATTCTTCATCCATTGCCGCCAGTTGTGATGCTTGATTTTCAGTAATTAGTGCTGAAATAAGCTCATCAAGCGCCTCTCCTTGCAATACTTTCTCAAGCTTATATAGGGTTAGATTTATTCGGTGGTCGGTGACACGCCCTTGTGGGAAATTATAGGTACGAATACGACCCGAGCGATCACCTGAGCCTACCTGATCACGCCTTGCTTCCGCTCGCTCGCTATCACGTTTATCACGCTCAGCTTCATATAGTCTAGCCCGTAAAACTTTTAGTGCCGAGGCTCTATTTTGATGTTGGCTTTTTTCAGAAGCTAAAACCACAATGCCAGATGGAATATGCGTCATACGAACTGCACTATCGGTAGTATTTACGTGCTGACCGCCAGCCCCCGATGCTCGCATAGTATCAATACGTAAATCTTCATTTCTTATTTCAATATCAATATCTTCAACTTCAGGCAAAACAGCAATCGTTGCAGCTGAAGTATGAATACGCCCCTGCGTTTCAGTGTCAGGAACTCTTTGCACTCGGTGCACCCCGCTTTCAAATTTTAATTTTGCATAAGCCCCCTTACCTGAAATATTTAGAGTTATTTCCTTATAGCCCCCCATATCACTTTCATTTTGTGACATAATATTAGTTTTCCAGCCGTTAAGTTCTGCATAGCGCTGATACATACGAAATAAATCACCAGCAAACAAAGCCGCCTCATCGCCTCCAGTTCCCGCACGCACCTCAACAATAACATTGCGATCATCAGCATTATCTTTAGGTAATAATAGCAATCTTATTTCATGGGATAGCTTCTCTATTTTTTGATTTAATTCATCAATTTCTAGTGTTGCCATTTCAACCATTTCACTATCATCAGAACTAAGCAATTCTTTTGCCCCTAAAAGATCGCTTGCTGCTTGGCGATAGGAGCGGATAGCTTCTACTACTAATTGCAAATTTGAATATTCTTTTGCCAATTTGACATATTCTTCAGGATTAGGGCCATCAGCCATGAGCAATTCAAGCGCTTTATAGCGCTCATCTAATGCTTCTAATTTTTCAAGTGGTAATTTAGCCATAGGCCTCTTTCATCTAAATTGGCAAATTCTGAGATTCAATATGATTTGTCAGCAATTCACGTATAGTTATATCTGTTGCGCCATTTGATAATATGTCTAGAACTTGTTTAGCTATTGGATCAAGATCAAGCGCTAAAATAAGTTCTTTAATAGGCCCAATGGAAGAAGGCCCCATAGAAAGCCTATTCATTCCTATCGCCATTAAAGCTAAAGCCTCTAAGGGTTGCCCAGCCAATTCACCACACATAGTTAGTTCAATATCATGTTTTTTAGCAGCATCAACAATATGCTTAAAGGCACGCAAACGTGGCAACGCTATTGGGTCATAATTATTTGCAACACGAGGATTAGCACGATCTGAAGCCGTTAAAAATTGCACTAAATCGTTTGATCCAATAGAAATAAAATCTACCTCAGGCAATAAAATATCAAGTTCAAACAATAATGAAGGCACTTCAATCATTGCACCAATTTTTATCAAACTAGGTAGTTCTAGTCCCAAACGTGTCTGGCGTAAACATTCTTTTTCAATAACTGCCCTTACCAGCTTAAACTCAACTGTTTCACTAACCATTGGCACTAATATTTTTAATGTACGCCCCTTTGCAGCTTGTAAAAGCGCACGGATTTGCGTTCGTAACAATCCCGGCCTATCAAGCGCTAAACGTAAAGAGCGCCACCCCATTGCCGGATTTTCTTCAGCCGCTGAGCGCATATAAGGCACAACCTTATCACCGCCAATATCAAGAAGTCGAAATGTAATTTCTTTTTCTTGCGCTATTTCTATAGCCTTTGAATATAACTCAACTTGCTCCTTAAGCGGGGGGAGTTTTGAAGCTATCATAAATTGCAATTCGGTACGAAACAGACCAACCCCATTAGCCCCCGTTTCTTCAAGCGCTTGCATATCGACAACTAGGCCAGAATTATGTAAAAGTTCTATTCTATGGTCATCTTTAGTTATTGCAGGCCTATCTTTTAAGCTGGCATAACGAGCTAATTTTTGTGTTGTTAATTCAAGTTTTTCAATATAGGTAGCTTCAACATCTGCATTGGGGCGCAAATGCACAACACCTTCATTACCATCAACAATAATATTATCGCCATTTTCACAAAGCGAAGCAATAGAATCAGCTTGCCCAACGGCAACAATACCAAGTGAGCGTGCAACAATTGCCACATGAGCGGTAGTTGCCCCCTCCTCAAGTACAATGGCTGATAATTTACTTTTGTCATATTCAAGCAACTCGGCAGGGCCCATAGTACGTGAGATAATAATTGCATTTTGCGGCAATTCAACTAAGCCCAAAGAAGCAGAATTATCCGTAAGCGTGCGCAATAAGCGATTAGCCAAATCATCTAAATCATGTAAACGCTCACGAATATAAACATCTGATTGGCGCAACATTCTTGCTCGAGTATCATTTTGCACCCTCTCAACACCAGCTTCTGCCGTTAATCCGCCTTTAATCGCTTCTTGAATTCGCTTTTCCCAACCACGATCATGGGCAAACATGCGATAGCTTTCCAAAATATCTCTATGCGTTGAAGAAATCTGCATATCAGAGCGATTTAAGATATCATCTATCGACATTCGCATAGAGCGTAGTGCCCTATTTAAGCGCTCTAATTCAAAATCAATATCATCAGCAACAAAGTTTGTTACGACAACTCTAGGGTCGTGCAAAACAACTTGCCCAATGGCAATACCTTGAGAAAATCCAACCCCCTCAATAGTGCGGGAACGGCGTAAATCAATATCAGATCCGGGTTTTATTAGGCTTTCAAATTCAGAAGTAGATAACATTTCCGCTAAAATAGTAGCGCTAGTTAGCATAGCTTCAGTTTCATCTTCAGTATAAATGCGTTTTTCACTATTTTGCACCACCAAAACGCCAAGCATTTGCCCAGCCCGCAAAACAGGCACACCAAGAAAAGCATTAAATCTATCTTCTCCAGTTTCAGGACGATAAGCAAAGGAAGGATGTTTCGTTACATCGTCTAAATTGCGCATTTTTGCATCAGCACCAATTATACCAACCAAGCCCTCACCAAGTCGAAGCGTGGTAACGTGTATCGCTTCACGCTTTAAGCCGTGCGTTGCAAATAATTCTAATTCACTATCATCACGCAATACATAAAATGAGCAAACATTAGCACCCATATTTAATGCAATAACATCAACAATTTTATCCAAGCGCTCTTGTGAGCCTAAGGGCTCAGCCAATGTTTGGCGTAATTGCTTTAGTAAAATTCGTGGACTACCAGATGTTAGTGGCATTGCTCCCCCTCTTAGGAAATATTATAGATGACCTTTATAAGGTTTAATTTTGCTCAAATTATATTATCAAATGGATTTGCGCTAATTAATTTTATCTAGGCCATAATGAGTATGTAGCGCACGCACTGCTAACTCGCCATATTCTTCTTCAATTAAAACAGAAGTTTTAATCTCAGAAGTAGTAATAAGCTGAATATTGATTTTTTTATCAGCCAAAGCATTAAACATTGAAGAAGCAACACCTGCGTGCGAACGCATACCAACACCAATAACAGAAATTTTTGCACTGCCTTTTGAGCCAGAAATATCATCATATTCAAAACGGTTACTAGTAGATTCTAACGCTTGCATCGCTTTATCATATTCACTATTTGGCACAGTAAAAGTTATATCGGTTGAGCGACCATCATCAGAAACATTTTGCACAATCATATCAACAATAATGCGCTCATCAGCAAGTGCGCCAAAAACCGCAGCAGCAACCCCAGGGTGATCTTTAACACCACGCAACGTGATTTTTGCCTCCCCTTTAACCATCGTAACACCCGAAACTACTTGCTTTTCCATTATTTCATCCTCATCACATACCAAAGTTCCAAAAACCTGATCATTGTCCCCATTAGAGCTATCTTGCTCATAATAAGGATCATCAAATGTTGAGCGCACGCAAAGGCGAACCTTATGCGCCATTGCCAATTCAACCGAACGAGTTTGCAATACTTTTGCCCCAAGCGAGGCCATTTCAAGCATTTCCTCAAATGATATTTTTGCCAATCTTTGAGCTTTTTGCACTATACGTGGATCGCTAGTATAAACACCATCCACATCAGTATAAATATCACAACGATCAGCTTTTATTGCAGCCGCAATAGCTACCGCAGAAGTGTCTGAGCCACCACGCCCAAGAGTTGTAACCCTTAAAGATGGCGCAACTCCTTGAAACCCAGTTATAACACAAACTATATTTTCAGTCATGCAATTTAGTAAATTATCAGGATCTATTTCAATAATTCTTGCCGCTCCATGCGCATCATCAGTTTTAATTGGCACTTGCCAGCCAGAAAAAGAACGAGCCTTTATGCCCATTTCACTTAACACAATAGCCATTAAGCCAGCGCTCACCTGCTCGCCCGATGCAACAATAGCATCATATTCACGTGCATCATGTATATTTGATGCTTCATGGCAAAATTCAATTAACCTATTGGTAGTTCCTGCCATTGCCGAAACTACAACACAGATTTCATGCCCTGCGTCAATTTCACGCTTAACGTGTTTTGCCGCTTGGCGGATGCTTTTCATATCAGCAACCGAAGTACCACCAAATTTCATGACTAATCGTGCCACAATTTCTTTCCTAAAAATAACATATAATTAATAGCGTAATATTTTACTTGATGCGCTAAATGGCACAAACTACAGCTTCATTCAACCCAAACTACAACTTCATTCAACTAATGAACGAGCAAATAGCCATATTTTCTTCTGATTTACCAAAAATGGTAAATAACCTAGCCTCAAAACATATTAATTTAACTCTAAACACAAGCTTTGAATTATCCTATAAATAAGCTAGAAAAGATGAGTAATAAACCAATATTGATTCGAGAAAAAATGTCTGACGAAAAAAAAGCTGCTATTGAAGAATATGGCGCTGATTCTATCAAAGTTCTCAAAGGCTTAGATGCAGTAAGAAAACGCCCCGGTATGTATATTGGCGACACAGACGATGGCTCGGGTCTGCACCACATGGTCTATGAAGTGCTAGACAATGCCATTGACGAAGCATTAGCAGGACATGCTGATAAGGTTAGCGTTACGCTAAACCCCGATGGCTCAGTAACCGTAATAGATAATGGACGTGGAATCCCCACCGATATTCATAAAGAAGAAGGCATATCCGCTGCCGAAGTTATTATGACACAGCTACATGCTGGTGGTAAATTTGATTCAAATTCATATAAGGTTTCAGGTGGTTTACACGGGGTTGGCGTATCAGTTGTTAATGCGCTTTCCTCTTGGTTA
>JAMONS010000088.1 GCA_027065555.1 Hyphomicrobiales bacterium
TAATTGCCAGCGCAATTGAGCAAACACCAATAGGCGAACAGGTAATTATTAGCGCACAAACAGAAGACGACAAAACCATAACCATTCATGTAAGAAACTCTGGCGCAAGTAGCAAAGAAACATCAGACAATTTCACCCTATTCCGTCAAGGATTAGACCATAATGGCAAAACTCTAAAACCAGTAACATCAAGCGTTGGACTATCATTAACCCGCTCGCTTTTAGCTATCAATACCTGCACCTTAAGCGTAAATCCAATAATTGGAGTAGGCACATTATTCTCTCTAGTTATTCCTGCAAATTTAACTTCAAATTAAGTTATCAACAAAAATAATATAATTTTTTAGCACCTAAATACTTGTTTTGGCTTCATAAATTTTATTCATTTTAGAATAGTTCTAAATTAAACTTTACTCCTCTAACATACTGATTTTACTTTCTTTCTTGACTTGATAAAATCACTGAGTCAAAATCGTTTTACCACCTGAGACCTTGAATCTCTTGAAAGGAAAAACAATGTCTAATTATAAACAACTAAGCGGTGCAATATTATACGCACTAACAATGTCTATCTCAATCACCCCTGCTTTTTCGCAAGAACAAGTAGTAAATATTTACTCTTATCGCCAAGCAGAATTAATTGCACCTTTGCTTGACGTTTTTAGCGAGCAAACAGGAATAAAAACCAAAGCTCTTTATCTCGGCAAAGGAGTACTTGAGCGAATTAAAGCAGAGGGCAAAAACTCTCCTGTCGATGTAATTTTAACCACCGATATTTCACGTCTTGTTGACATGAAAGAAGGCGGAGTAACGCAAACTATAAATAGCACAATAATTAATGCCAATATCCCCCCCCAATATCGTGATAGTGCAGGCAATTGGTTTGGATTGACCGCTCGCACCCGCAATATTTTTGCATCACGCAATCGGGTGGAGCAAAACTCCATCACCTATGAAGAATTAGCAGACCCTAAATGGAAAGGGCGCATTTGCACCCGCTCATTTCAAAATGTCTATAATATTGCGCTAATTTCTTCAATCATTGCCCATAATGGTGAACAAGCAACAAAACAATGGTTGATTGATGTGAAAAACAATCTGGCTCGCCCCCCAAGCGGCAATGATAGAGCGCAAGTTAAAGCAATTTATTCAGGCGAATGTGACATCTCGCTTGGCAATGCTTATTATGCTGGTTTAATGCGAACTAATGAAGAAAACCCAGAGCAAAAAGACTGGGAAGCATCGGTAAAAATATTATTTCCAAATAGCGATACTCGTGGCACACACGTAAATCTATCTGGCATGGCGATGGCAAAATATGCACCAAACAAAGAAGCAGCCCTTAAATTTATGGAGTTTCTTTCAAGCAGCAAAGCGCAAGAAATATATGCCGAACAGGTATTTGAATATCCGCTTAAAGAGGGAACAAAAACCTCAGATATTGTTAGCAGTTTTGGGCAGTTCAAAGCAGATGATTTACCACTAGAAACAATCGCCAAAAATGCGGCACTTGCCTCTCGGCTTGTTGATGAAACAGGGTTTGATGATTAGAAATGACTAAAATCTAATGGAAAAAGGCAGAGAAGCTAATAAGCAAAATAAATGGTGGCAACCTTTGTCTGCCTTTTTCTCATTAATTCATTTTGATAGGTTAAACTTTGGTGTT
>JAMONS010000089.1 GCA_027065555.1 Hyphomicrobiales bacterium
AATGATTGAATCATCATTAGCTAGATATCGAACAAACCTCACAATCTCTGCAATCGCTTCTTTAGGTTGATATTCCCCCAATATCACATCTGTAACGGCAATAGCCCCAGCATTTACAAATGGATTGCGAGGTCGACCCATCTCATGTTCAAGTTGAACTATTGAGTTAAACCTTGTGCCTGATGGCTCACGCCCAACCCTTGACCACAAGCCATCACCAACTTTGCCTAAAGCTAGAGTAAGCGTAAAAAGTTTGGAAATTGATTGGATTGAAAATGTCTCACTTGAATCGCCAGCATTATAAATTTTGCCATCAATTGTAGCTAGTGAAATACCAAATTTATTTGGTGAGATTTTAGCTAATTGCGGGATATAATCCGCAACTTCCCCCTCACCTAAGCGCTCTTTCAACTCACCATGAACATCATCAATAAGTTGTTGCAGATTACCCATAAGTCCCCCAAAATATCTAGCCTAAATGATGACAATCAAATAAACATTAAACCTCAAATCTATGGAGTGAAATAATATTAATTAAAATGGAATATCATCATCAGCATTGCCACCATCAAATGAAGGGGCGCTTGATGATGGGCTGTTGCCTCCGCCCTGAGTGCCACCAGAATAACCACCGCCGCCACCTGCATTATCACCCCGCCCATCAAGCATTGTCAAAGTTGAGTTAAAGCCTTGCAAAACAATTTCGGTTGTATATTTATCATTACCTTCTTTATCTTGCCATTTGCGAGTTTGCAGCTGACCTTCAATATAGACTTTTGAGCCTTTTTTTAGATATTGCTCAGCGATTCGTGCCAGTCCTTCAGAAAATATAACAACACGATGCCATTCGGTACGTGTTTGGCGCTCGCCAGTATTACGGTCTTTCCAACTTTCAGAAGTGGCTATTGAAAGATTGACCACAGGCTTACCGCTTGAGGTTTGACGCACATCAGGATCATTTCCTAAATTACCAATCAAAATAACTTTATTAACACTACCTGCCATGATATTTCCTTTCAAAAGCCTTTGTTGCGCCCTTAACCAGCGCAATCCTATTTCTACCTTTGTCTAACTATATTACATGATAAGCAAGCACGATTATCAATTTTCAACATTCTAGTTCAGCGTCCTAGAATCACATATTAATATATGTTCTCTTTATGTTCTATTTTGTGATTAAATGTCAAGTCTTAAAAAGAATTTTCAACATGCAAAAAATATTTTAATTTTACACTTGTTCTTCTTATGTTCATGCTATAATAGATAAATCAAAATTACCATTTCTTTATTATAAGGTCGCCTATGCCTAAGCAAAAATTGCAAAATGATGAGATTATTATTCGTGGTGCAAAAGAGCATAATCTGAAAAATATCAGCATTTCTTTACCTCGTAATAAGCTGATTGTCATGACGGGGCTTTCTGGTTCGGGTAAATCTTCACTGGCCTTTGATACGATTTATGCCGAGGGGCAGCGCCGCTATGTTGAAAGTCTTTCAGCATACGCACGTCAATTTTTGGAGATGATGCAAAAGCCCGATGTTGAGCAAATTGATGGGCTTTCTCCTGCCATTTCTATTGAGCAAAAAACTACCTCCAAAAACCCCCGCTCAACCGTTGGCACAGTTACTGAAATTTATGATTATTTGCGCCTGCTTTTTGCTCGTGTTGGTGTGCCCTATTCCCCCACAACTGGCAAAAAAATTGAAAGCCAGACCATCTCACAAATGGTTGATAAGGTTTTGGCGCTTGATGAAGGAATGCGGCTTTATTTGCTAGCACCGATTGTGCGCTCTCGTAAGGGTGAATATAAAAAAGAGTTAGCGGAACTATTAAAGCGTGGCTTTTCTCGGGTCAAAATTGATGGAGAGTTTTATGAATTAGAAGACACGCCAGAACTTGATAAAAACGTCAAGCATGACATTGATATTGTTGTTGATAGGCTTGTGGTTAGTTCTGATATTTCTTCTCGCTTGGCGGATAGTTTTGATGTGGCGCTAAAGTTGGCCGATGGCATTGCTATTGTTGAATTGGCGGATAAAAAAGACAATGACGAAAATAATGAGCGTATAGTTTTTTCTGAAAAATTCGCTTGTCCTGTTTCAGGTTTTACCATTGCAGAAATTGAACCACGATTATTCTCGTTTAATAATCCACATGGCGCTTGCCAAACCTGCGATGGGCTTGGCTTTAAGAGTGAAGTTGATGCTGAAATGGTTGTTCCTGATAGCACAAAATCGCTTGGCGCTGGTGCGATTTTGCCTTGGTCAAAAACTTCATCACCCTATTATACACAAACACTTGAAGCGATAATAAAACATTATAACAGCTCGATGATTAAGCCATTTAAGGACTTACCAAAAAAAATCCAAAAGGCAATATTATTTGGCACGGGCAAAGAGAAAATAAATTTTGTCTATGATGATGGATTGCGCTCTTATAAAACTTCAAAAAGTTTTGAAGGGGTTATTGGTAATCTATCACGGCGCTATAGAGAAACCGAAAGCGCTGGAATGCGTGAAGAAATTGAAAAATATATGTCTTCAGCACCATGTGAAACTTGTTCGGGCTTTCGCTTAAGAGAAGAAGCCTTGGCGGTTAAAATTGCTCAGATAAATATTTCGCAAGTTACACATATGTCAATAAAACAAGCTGCAAATTGGTTTGAACAATTGCCAAAACATCTTGATGAAACACAAAAACAAATTGGCAAAATGATATTGAAGGAAATTAGCGACCGCCTAAATTTTCTTAATGATGTTGGCTTAGAATATCTAACTCTTTCACGCAATTCTGGCTCGCTTTCGGGTGGCGAAAGCCAGCGTATTCGCCTTGCCTCACAAATTGGCTCAGGCCTTACGGGGGTTTTATATGTGCTAGATGAGCCATCAATCGGATTGCATCAAAGAGACAATGCTCGCCTTCTTGAAACTTTGCAACATTTGCGAGATTTGGGCAATTCGGTAATAGTGGTTGAGCATGATGAGGAGGCAATTTTAAGTGCTGATTATGTGGTGGATATAGGCCCTGGTGCTGGCATAAATGGTGGGGAAATTGTTGCAAAAGGCTTGCCAAAAGATATTCTTAAATCAAAGAAAAGCTTAACTGGGCAATATCTTTCAGGGCGCAAAAGAATTGAAATTCCTCATGAGAGGCGCAAACCCGATGAGCAACGTAAATTACGGCTTGAGGGCGCAACGGGCAATAATCTTAAGAATGTTAATGTTGATATTTTTCTTGGAACATTCACTGCCATTACTGGTGTTTCAGGCGGTGGAAAATCCACCCTAATGATTGACACTCTTTATCGTGCGCTTGCCCGCCGTCTAAATGGCGCTCGCACTGTCCCTGCCCCTCATAAAAATCTATTGGGAGTTGAGTTTTTAGATAAGATTATTGAGATTGATCAATCACCCATTGGGCGCACGCCTCGATCTAACCCCGCAACCTATACTGGTGCTTTTACTCCTATTCGTGAATGGTTTTCTGGTCTGCCTGAAGCAAAGGTACGTGGATATGGGCCGGGTCGCTTTTCGTTTAATGTTAAGGGTGGGCGGTGCGAGAAGTGTAAGGGCGATGGCATGCTCAAAATCGAGATGCACTTCTTGCCTGATGTTTATGTGAATTGTGATATTTGTGATGGCAAACGCTACAATAGAGAAACGCTTGAAGTAAGTTTTAAGGGCAAAAATATTTCTGATATTTTGGAAATGTCTGTTGATGAGGGGGTTGAGTTTTTTTCAGCCATTCCCTCAATTCGAGATAAAATGACAACTTTGCAAAGGGTTGGGCTTGGCTATATAAAAATTGGACAACCAGCGACCACGCTTTCTGGGGGCGAGGCGCAGCGGGTAAAACTGAGCAAAGAACTTTCAAAACGAGCCACAGGGCGCACGCTTTATATGTTAGACGAGCCAACAACTGGCTTGCATTTCCATGATGTAGCAAAATTGCTTGATGTGCTGCACGAGCTAGCTGATGGCGGCAATACAGTTGTAGTTATTGAACATAATCTTGACGTAGTAAAAACCGCTGATTGGGTGATTGATCTTGGCCCTGAGGGCGGCGATGGCGGCGGTGAAATTGTAGCTGTTGGTACGCCTGAAGATATTGCTGATGTTAAGGGTTCGCACACTGGGTATTATTTGAAGAAGGCTTTGACGGCTTTTAAGTAATAAATCTAGGCGACGCTTGCTACCCTGACCCTCATGTCACTCTGAACAAAGTGAAGAGTCTAAGATGCTTAGGTTATTTACGTGCCCACTCTGCGTAGGAAGGCCAGCATGACAACGAAAGATATTTCGTTTGCACTTAAGAATGACAATTCACACTCACCTTAAGAGAATTAAACATTCATTAAGTCACTATGCGGTTTTTGCATAGCTGGATTGTGATAAATCTATCTACTCATCTCCAAATATTGCGCATATATTGTTCTTATAATTTAAAGGAGAACTATTATGAGCATTCGTAAATCATTTCAAAAATGGCAATCATACAGCCGCACTGTTCGTGAACTTAATTCATTAGATTCACGCTCATTAAACGATCTTGGCATCAATCGTGGTGACATCGATCGCATTGCACGTGAAAGCGCAAATTCTATTTAAGCCTTATCCCTAAAGCTTAAGAAAATAACACCCGTTCAATTCGTTTGGCGGGTGTTTTGTTTTGTCACTTGCTAACAATTTCAATGCTTGCTATCAGGCACAAATGACAAAACAACAAAAATACATTCACATTATCGGTGGCGGGCTGGCTGGCTCAGAAGCTGCATGGCAAGCCGCAGAACTTGGCGCAAAAGTTATATTACACGAAATGCGCCCAAATGTTAAAACAGACGTACATCACACAGATGATTTTGCCGAGTTAGTTTGCTCAAATTCATTTCGCTCAGATGATTATCAAAATAATGCGGTTGGCCTGTTGCACGAAGAAATGCGCCGATGCAATTCTATTATTATGGCGTGCGCCGATAAACATGCCCTGCCCGCTGGTGGTGCTTTGGCGGTTGATCGTGAGGCGTTTTCTTCTGAAGTTACAAAGGCCATAAAAGGCCATAAAAATATTACTATTGAAATTGGTGAAATCGATGGCTTGCCACCCAGCGATTGGGACAATGTAATCATTGCTACTGGCCCCCTGACCTCACAAAAATTAGCTGAGGCGATTGCTGGAATAACTGGTGAAGATTCGTTGTCATTTTTTGATGCAATTGCGCCGATTATTCATTCTGATAGTATTGATCGTGATATTGTTTGGGCGCAATCTCGTTATGACAAAGTTGGGGCGATTGGCGATGGTGCTGATTACCTGAATTGCCCAATGAATGAACAACAATATAATGATTTTATTGATGCGTTGCTTAAGGGAGAAAAAACCGAATTCAAAGATTGGGAAGGAGTAGCCTATTTTGAGGGTTGCTTGCCAATAGAAGTAATGGCGGAGCGTGGACGGGAAACTTTGCGCTTTGGCCCAATGAAGCCTGTTGGCTTGACCAATCCGAGCGATCCAGAAACCAAACCTTATGCAATAGTGCAGTTGCGCCAAGATAATGCGCTTGGCTCGCTTTGGAATATGGTTGGTTTTCAAACCAAACTTAAATATGGCGAACAGGCAGAAATTTTTCGCAATATACCCGGATTAGAGAATGCGCAATTTGCTCGGCTTGGCGGAATGCATCGCAATAGTTTCATCAATTCCCCTAAAGTTTTGAATCAAAATTTACAGCTAACATCAGATATTCGCCTACGTTTTGCAGGGCAAATATCGGGCGTTGAGGGCTATGTTGAAAGCGCTGCTATGGGCTTGGTTACGGGTCGTTTAGCAGCGGCTGATTATTTAGGCATGAGCGTTTCTACACCACCAAAAACTAGCGCCATGGGATCGCTGGTTAATCATATTACTGGTGGTCATTTGGCAGATGATACAAATGGCATTAAGAGCTTCCAACCAATGAATATTAATTTTGGGCTTATTCCTGATATCGAAGTGATAAAACCAGAAGGGGTTAAGCGCTGGCGCAAGGCGGATCGTAAAAAGGTCAAAAAACAAGCGATTTCTGCCCGTGCGCTAGATGATATAACTAATTGGCTAGCGGAGTTTCAGAGCTAAATAATAGTCCTTCAAGCCTTTGTATTTTCCAAAAACTATCTGAACCCTTTTCTAGCGAAACAAAATCTATTAGCAGGCGGTATTTTATATTATTTATTATAAAATCAATTTCTGGATTAGTTAGAATTTCGCCATTCTGTTTTGCTAGCCAATCGCTAAGTTCAATCTTAATTTCTCTGCCCTGCCCATCGCTAATTTTAATTGCTTGCGCCATTATGACAAATGTTAGGGAGCTAACAGAAACACCCATTGAAGAATATTTATCTATTCTAGCTTCACCCAAATAATATGGAGCTGCAGACAAATTAGCATAAGCATTTTTAGCTATACTTATGGTTTTAAACTTTTCTTCTCTAATATCAGATTCATAATCGTTAAGTTCTAGCTCTCTTTCAATATCCAACAAAATTGTATCCGAATTATAATTTACTCCAAAACGAGTAAGCACTTTCTCTAACAATACCTCACCCTGATCTTGACCATGTAGATAATCAAGCGCACCCAATGCCTTTTTCGCATTTTCTTTTGTCCAATTAGGATTACTAAATGTGCTTTGAGTTGATGGAATAGCTGAAAGAATTGCGCTTTCAAGCCTTTGCGCCTGATTAAGGTTTGGCCCATTAAATATATTAAGGGGACTTAAAGAAAGCAGTGAAAATAGCGCTAAAGCCAAAAATGGCATTAGGCGAATATCTGCAAATTTTTTACTAAGGAATAAAACTGTGAGCAGGAAAGCCCAAAACCCGCCAGCCAGCAGTAAGGTACGCAAAGCTGTAAAGCCATAAGCATCAATTCTAATATACACACCAATGGCAAACAGAATTAGTGGAATTATAGTCAGCCAGAACCAAAAATTACGAAATAATTTCACCAACACTCTTTGACGCATAAAGGACGGATAAACCAATAGATAAGCTATTGCCCCTATTGTCGTAAAACTAAGAACCATCCAACCAAGTGTGCCCAACGGCAAAACCTGCGCAAAGATAATTTGCACCGCATAGGCAAGCAAAATAAGCGCATATGCAATAAGAAATGGCACGAATAGAAATTGCCCTAAAAAGCCAAATGATTTTGAGATGAAGTCTGGCTGCTCTAGCTCTTTGGCATTTATTTCATCTAGATTATCAATAGTTGAAAGCCAGAAAACTGGTGCTAAAAACAGACCTGCAAAAGGCAACAAATATTGATAAAAAATATCTGAAATATTAAGCCCAAATAAAAGCGAGAGGGAGCGCTCAATCGCTACTAGCCCTAGCGCAATTACCAAAAAACCAGCAAAGGCAATAATAGCAGAAACAACCGCCCTATGATTCAATATCCAAAACCTATCCTGAATGGTTTGACGCTCCTCTCCTTTACCTATTTTTGTAAATGGGGAAATTGAAAGCCAGAAAATGCCAATGGCAGGTAATAAAAATGGAAAAAACCAAGTGAAGACCTTTATTTGCATTGCTCCAATTACTGCAATGGGAATAATGATTTCTAATATAATCAGGGCAACAATGTTCTCACCTCTATCTTCAGAAAATAACCGCCCAGCAATGGCAAAAATGCTAGCAGTTGCAAAACCAAGCGTCATAAAAGGCCAAAAATCATCTTTACTTGAGATTAAATTATTAGTTAGTCCAATGGCTAGAATTGTAGTGATTGCCAGCAGGAAAATCGGCAATGGAAATCTTTTAAGCGTTAGACTTATATCTGGCGAAATATTCTTTAGTTTCTCAAGCAAAGCACTCATTTTTTCTCACCCATTTTTTAGCGTCCACAAAGCTAAATGCCAAATTATTTGCCACTCTGGCAGTTTTTTTATTGAATTAAAAGGCTTTAACCCCATTTTCCTAATCGCCTTTACCTGCTTATTAAGAATAATAATTGAGGCAAAAGCAGGACGTATATTTTGCTCTAATTTTTCAATCGCCAAACTTGCCTTGTCTAAATGTTGCTGTGCAACTTCTAGCAACTCAAATAGCACCGCCCCCACCTCGTCTATTTTTTCTTTACCAAAAAGCTCCGCTTCGCTTATGCTAGCCTTATTAAAATGCTCTAGTGGCAGATATAATTTTTGCTGGGAGTGGTTAAATTCAAAAGCTAAAATATGCCCAATCAGTGCCTGCG